>NZ_BAABCQ010000038.1:0-52165 GCF_039539045.1 Streptomyces marokkonensis | reverse complement strand
CGAAAAGTGTGCTCGGTTGGCGGGAACGGACTCGTCTCAGGGCGTGTCGACGAGCCGCGCCGCGTCCCGGGCCAGGGCGGTGAGCCGGGAGATCGCACGGAAGTACTTCTTGCGGTACCCGCCCTTCAGCATCTCCTCGCTGAAGAGCCGGTCGAAGGGGAGACCGGAGGCCAGGACGGGCACCTCACGGTCGTAGAGCCGGTCCGCGAGGACCACGAGGCGGAGTGCCGTCGACTGGTCCGGTACCGGGCTTACCCCGGTGAGGCACACGGCCGCGACGCCGTCGGTCAGGGCGCCGTAGCGGCTGGGGTGGACGCGGGCGAGGTGGTCGAGGAGCGCGGGGAAGTCGTCCAGGGAAGCGCCCTCGGCGGCCTGCGCCGCGCGGGTCACCTGCTCGTCGGAGTACGGCGCCGGCGCCTCGGGCAGGCCGCGGTGGCGGTAGTCCTCGCCGTCGATGCGCAGGGCGCGGAAGTGGGCTGACAGACCCTGGATCTCGCGCAGGAAGTCGACCGATGCGAAGCGGCCCTCGCCGAGCTTGCCCGGCAGCGTGTTGGAGGTGGCGGCGAGCGCCACGCCCGCCTCGACGAGCCGGGCGAGCAGGCTGGAGACGAGGACGGTGTCGCCGGGGTCGTCGAGCTCGAACTCGTCGATGCACAGGAGACGGTGCCCGGAGAGGGTCCGCACGGTCTGCTGGAAGCCGAGGGCGCCGACGAGGTTGGTCAGTTCCACGAAGGTGCCGAACGCCTTGCGGGAGGGTTCGGCGGGGGTGGCGTGCCACAGGGAGGCCAGCAGGTGGGTCTTGCCGACGCCGTAGCCGCCGTCCAGGTAGACGCCGCGGGGGCCGGCGGGGGGCTTGGGGGCCCTGCGGCGGCCGAGACCGAAGAAGCCTCGCCCGGCGGTGGCGGCGGGGGCTCCGCCCAGTCCGGTCGCGAAGTCCTCCAGGACCCGTACTGCCTCGCTCTGGCTGGACTGGTTCGGGTCCGGGATGTACGTACTGAAGCGGACCGAGTCGAAGCGGGGCGGGGGCACCATCTCGGCGACCAGGCGGTCCGCGGGGACGTGCGGTTCGCGGGCGCACAGGGACAGCGGGGCGGACGCGGACGCCGCCCCGGCTATCAGGGGGTGGCCGGAGGGGGCGGAACCGGGGGTGGGGGAGGAGGACGACACGGGGATCCATGGTAGGCCCTGTTCGGGGGCGGGTGTCGCTGTGCGGCTGTGCGGCTGTGCGGCTGTGCGGCTGTGCGGCTGTGCGGCTCGGTGGCGGAGTGGTGCGGCTGTGCGGTGGGCCGATCGTGTGGGCGCCCGGCGTCGCTGTGGGGGTGGGGTGGGGTGCGAGGCCCGGCGTCGCGGGGTGCCGCCGCGCCCACCCGTGCCGCCCCTGGCGGCACGATTGCCCGCGGCCGGGTGGGTTGGCGGCTGGGCGGTTGGGCGGCTCGGGGGCGGGTGCGTGGAACACTGCACGGCATGCGACGCCTGTTCCCTGTGCTCCCTGTGCCTACTGTGACCGATCAGACAGCCGGCCCGGACCTCGACGCCACCGACCGGGAGTGGAGCCTCGCCGAGCTGGCCGCGGCCTACGCCTACCCCGAGCCGGACGGTCGGCCGAGGGCCTGGCTACGGGCGAACATGGTCTCCACCCTCGACGGGGCCGCACAGCACGACGGCCGCTCCCAGCCCATCTCCAGCGCGGCCGACATGCGCGTCTTCGGCACCCTGCGCTCCCTGGCGGACGTGGTGATCGCCGGCGCCGAGACCGTACGCCAGGAGGGGTACCGTCCGGCACGCTCGCGTGCGGAGTTCGCCGAGCTGCGGCGGGCTGCGGGGCAGAGTCCCGCGCCGGCGATCGCGGTGGTCAGCGCGAGCCTGGAGCTGGACTTCTCCCTGCCGCTGTTCACCTCGCCCGTGGTGCCCACGCTGATCCTGACCGGCGCGGCCGCGGCCCCGGACCGGATCACGGCCGCCGAGAGGGCCGGCGCCCGGGTGGTGATCGCGGGTGACGGCGTCGGCGTGGACCCCGCCCGCGCCGTCGAGGCGCTCGCCGGGCTCGGTCACACCCGGCTGCTGACCGAGGGCGGTCCGCGACTGCTGGGACAGTTCGTCACGGCCGGGGTGCTCGACGAGCTGTGCCTGACCGTCTCGCCGATGCTCACCGCGGGTGACGCGCAGCGGATCGCGGGCGGGCCCTCGGTCGACGTGCCGCGGCGGTTCGCGCTGGCGTCCCTGCTGGAGGAGGAGGGCTTCCTCTTCGGTCGCTACCGGCGTGACTGAGGGAATCGACGGCATCTCCCGTTCCGCTTGGCCCGCGCCGGGCACACTGAATCAGGCAGTACCTGCGCGATCACGGGGCAGGATGGTTTCCGCAGGGTCCGGTACGGCCTACGGAGGGTGGGCCCGCGGGCCCTCGAAGGAGAAGGGGCGCCTGGTGTTCACAAGCGTTTTGATGATCGAGAAGGCCCTGACGTCCGCCGACGTGGAGTTCGTCACCACCTTGCACGGGGAGGAGCCGGTCGCCTTCCACGTGCTGCTCCAGCCGCGCGGCGATCAGGCGGACAGACTGCTGCGGGCCATCGACGACGTCGCGCTCGGCGAGCTCGACGACGCCGTACGGGAAGGAGAGACGCCCGAGGGCGAGGAGGCGCAGAGCGTAGGGCAGCGGGCACTGGGAGTGTCCCTCACCGCGCTGCGCGCGTCCGGGGCGGAGGCCGAAGGCCGCCTGATCGAGGACCACCCGCTCGAGGAGCTCAGAGCCCTGGTCCTGGAGACCGGTGCCGACGAGGTGATCGTCCTGACCGATCCGCACTACGTGGAGGAGTTCTTCCACCGGGACTGGGCCTCGCGCGCCCGCCACAAGGTCGGCGTACCGGTCCTGAAACTGTTCTCCCACAGCAAGGCATAGGCTGGGCCTCGCACTCCGGGGCCCGTGCCCGGGGCGCGCCCGCCGGCGGACACCGGCGGCAGACAGCGTCAGCCGGACACCCCCGGCAGACGTGATGAGCAGGCACCACCTGTCGTACCACCCGTCGCACCTCTGGGGAGAACAGCGCATGGCACCCGGCCTTCCTACCGCCATGGACCGACCGCACTTCATCGGCATCGGCGGCGCCGGAATGTCGGGCATCGCCAAGATCCTCGCCCAGCGCGGCGCCGAGGTGGCGGGCAGCGACGCCCGGGAGTCCGCGACCGCCGAGGCCCTGCGCGCGCTCGGCGCGACCGTGCACATCGGGCACGCGGCGGAGCACCTCGCCGACGACGCGAGCTGCGTGGTCGTGTCGTCGGCGATCCGTGAGGACAACCCGGAGCTGGTTCGCGCGGCCGAACGCGGCATCCCGGTCGTGCACCGCTCCGACGCCCTCGCCGCGCTGATGAACGGACTGCGCCCGATCGCGGTGGCCGGCACGCACGGCAAGACCACCACCACCTCCATGCTGGCCGTCTCCCTGTCCGAGCTGGGCCTGAACCCCTCGTACGCCATCGGCGGCGACCTGGACGCGCCCGGCTCCAACGCCCTGCACGGCGACGGCGAGATCTTCGTCGCCGAGGCGGACGAAAGCGACCGCAGCTTCCACAAGTACGCGCCCGAGGTCGCCATCGTCCTCAACGTCGAACTCGACCACCACGCCAACTACGCGTCGATGGACGAGATCTACGAGTCCTTCGAGACCTTCGCCGACAAGATCGTCCCCGGCGGCGCCCTGGTGGTCGCGGCCGACCAGGAGGGTGCCCGGGAGCTGACGCGTCGCCTGGCCGGCTCGGTGCGGACGGTGACGTACGGAGAGTCCGAGGACGCCGACGTGCGGATCCTGTCGGTCGTCCCGCAGGGGCTGAAGAGCGAGGTCACGGTGGTGGTGGACGGCACAGAGCTGACCTTCGCGGTCTCCGTCCCCGGCCGCCATTACGCCCACAACGCGGTCGCCGCCCTCGCGGCGGGTGCGGCCCTGGGTATCCCGGCCGCCGAGCTGGCCCCCGCGCTGGCCGCCTACACGGGCGTCAAGCGTCGCCTCCAGCTCAAGGGCGAGGCGGCCGGCGTCCAGGTCGTCGACTCCTACGCGCACCACCCCACCGAGATGACGGCGGACCTGGAGGCCATGCGCGCCGCGGTCGGCGACGCCCGCATCCTGGTCCTCTTCCAGCCCCACCTCTTCTCCCGCACCCAGGAGCTGGGCAAGGAGATGGGCCAGGCGCTGGCGCTGGCGGACGCGTCGGTCGTCCTCGACATCTACCCGGCCCGTGAGGACCCGATCCCGGGCATCACCAGCGAGCTGATCATCGAGGCGGCCCGGGCCGCGGGCGCGGACGTCACGCCCGTCCACGACAAGGCCGGCGCGCCCGCGGTGATCGCGGGAATGGCGAAGGCCGGTGATCTCGTTCTCACCATGGGCGCGGGCGACGTCACCGACCTCGGACCGCGCATCCTGGACGAGCTGTAGAGCAACGAACTTGTAAGGGGCTGAGGACTCATGTCGTACGACGTCGAGAAGCCGGACGAGCAGTGGCGCGCGGAACTGGCACCGGCCGAGTACGCCGTGCTGCGCCAGGCCGGCACGGAACCCGCTTTCACCGGTGAGTACACCGACACCAAGACCGAGGGCGTCTACTCCTGCCGCGCCTGCGGTGCGGACCTGTTCACCTCCACCACCAAGTTCGAGTCGCACTGCGGCTGGCCGTCCTTCTTCGACCCGAAGGACACCGACGCGGTCGAGCTGATCGAGGACCGGTCGCACGGAATGGTCCGCACGGAGGTGCGGTGCGCCCGGTGCGGATCGCACCTCGGGCACGTGTTCAAGGGCGAGGGGTATGCGACCCCGACCGACCAGAGGTACTGCATCAACAGCATCTCGCTGCGGCTGGCGCCCACGGAGGGCTGAACCCGCGGCTCGGAGCGCGCGCGACCGGGAGCGGATCCGTTCCCGGTCGGCCACCGGAATGCCCAGGGCGCCGGTACCTGACGTGCGGCCTCCGGTCGTGACCCGGTACTCCTCGCAGAAGTCGTGCACTTCACGCAACTCGGGCCTGTTGGACCGGTCTTCACACCGGTCCAGCCGGGACGCCTGGCCGTCGGGCCGGAACGGGCTGAAGCGCGCCGACCTCACGCGGCCACGCGAACACGGCGGCGGTGGCCTCATCGGGCATGCGCCCTCGAGGTCGGACACGATCGCCACGGCGGCTTCGCGATGGGCGCCGAGGGCGTCGCGTGGGCTGTGGCGCGCGAGGGCTGCCGGGGGTCATTTCGCGGCACAGGGCCACACACGGCCATCACGGTTCCGCGACACCGGACGTTTAGACTCTCCCGGCAACGACCGTAGCGACCTGGCCAGAACTTCCCGCCCACCCGAAGGGTATCGGCGTTTTGATACGGATGGAATCAGTCACCAAGCGGTACCCGGACGGCACCGTGGCGGTCGACCGGCTGTCGTTGGAAATCCCCGACCGCTCGATCACGGTCCTCGTCGGACCCTCGGGCTGCGGCAAGACGACGACCCTGAGGATGATCAACAGGATGGTCGAGCCCACCGAGGGCACCATCCGCCTCGACGGCGCGGACCTCCAGGGGCAGCCGCTCACCACGCTGCGCCGGTCGATGGGGTACGTCATCCAGAACGCCGGCCTCTTCCAGCACCGGACGATCATCGACAACATAGCCACCGTGCCCCGCATGATCGGGTGGGGCAGGCAGAAGTCCCGCGAACGTGCGGCGGAGCTGATGGAGCGGGTGGGGCTCGACGCCTCCCTCGGCAAGCGGTACCCGTACCAGCTCTCCGGCGGCCAGCAGCAGCGTGTCGGCGTGGCGCGGGCGCTCGCCGCCGATCCACCCGTACTGCTCATGGACGAGCCGTTCTCCGCCGTCGACCCCGTGGTCCGCAAGGGCCTCCAGGACGAACTCCTGCGCATCCAGGACGAGCTGGGCAAGACCATCGTCTTCGTCACGCACGACATCGACGAGGCCATCAAACTGGGCACCATGGTCGCGGTGATGCGCACCGGCGGCCGGCTCGCCCAGTTCGCGCCGCCCGCCGAGCTGCTGTCGAACCCGGCGGACGACTTCGTCGAGGACTTCCTCGGCGCCGACCGCGGTATCCGGCGGCTGTCCTTCTTCCCCTCCGCGGGCCTGGAGTTGACGACCGGTCCGGTCGTCCGTGTCGACGCCACGACCGAGCAGCTCACCGCGCCCGACCTCCCCTACCTGCTGGTGACCGACGCGGACGGCAGGCCGCTGGGCTGGGCCGAGCCGCGGGACCTGACCGCCGGGGACATCGCGGTGGAGGGGCTGCTGTCGTACGGGCGGCCGTTCGTACCCGGCACCGACTCGCTGCGGGCCGCCCTCGACTGCGCCGTGCTCTCACCCACCGGCTGGGCCGTCGCCGTGGACGCCGACGGGCGGGTGACGGGTGTCGTCTCCCAGCAGACCATCGGCGAGGCGATCCGTACGGCCCACGGCACCGGGGAACCCGCTGCCCCGCAGTCCACCGCCCCGCAGTCCACCGCCCCGCAGTCCGGCGGCGCACAGGCCGGCGACGGGCAGCCGTCGGGGTCGGCCGGCGTCACGAAGGTCGGCCCGTGAACGGCTTCTTCGACATCCCCAGCGACCTCGACAACACCTACTTCGGTCTGATCGGGCTGCACCTGCGCGAGGCGCTGCTGCCGGTCCTGGCCGGGCTGCTGCTCGCGCTGCCCATCGCCCAGCTCTGTGTGCGTTTCCGCTGGCTGTACCCGCCCGTTCTCGGCGTGACCACGGTGTTCTACGCCGTGCCGTCGCTGGCCGTCTTCGTCGTCCTCATCGACTACACCGGCCAGACCGAGCTGACGGTGATGATCCCGCTGGCCGTGTACAGCCTGGTCGTGCTCGTCCCGGCGATCGTCGACGGCGTACGGTCGGTGCCCCAGGAGACCCTGGCCGCCTCCACGGCCATGGGCTTCGGGCCCGTACGGCGCTACGTGCAGGTGCAGTTGCCGATCGCCGTGCCCGCGATCCTCGCAGGGCTCCGGGTGGCGGTGTCCTCCAGCATCTCCCTGGTCAGCGTCGGCGCCCTCATCGGCAACCAGGGCGCCCTCGGCAACCTGCTCGCGGACGCCCAGAAGTACGGCCGTCCCGAGCTGGCGGTGAACTCCGTCCTCACCACCGCCGTACTGGCGATCCTGTGCGACGCGGCCCTCGTCCTGGTCCGGAACCTGCTGACCCCCTGGATGCCGCGCGGCAAGCGGCAACGCCCGAAGGAGACCACTGTGCGACAGGCCGCCGCAGGACGGGCCGTCGCGCGGCAGGAGCGGCCCGAACCGGAGAAGGCGGCGACCCGGTGAACGTACTCGACTTCGCCAACGCGTTCTTCAGCGACGGTGCCCACTGGCACGGCTACGACGGCATTCCGCAGCGTCTGCTGGAGCACGTCCAGTACACGCTGATGGCCCTCGGCCTCGCCGCCGCGATCGGCCTGCCCGTCGGGCTGCTGACCGGGCACACCGGGCGCGGCGGAAACGCCGTCGCCCTCGTCGCCACCGCCGCCCGCGCCCTGCCCAGCTTCGGGCTGCTCGTGCTGATCGCCGTCACGGTCGGCATCGGCCTGCTGCCCGTGATGATCCCGCTGGTCGTGCTCGCGATCCCGCCGATCCTGGTGACCACCTACGAGGCGGTCCGCTCGGTCGACCCCTCCCCGGTGGACGCCGCGCGAGGCATGGGCATGCACGAGTCGGGCATCCTCTTCCGCGTCGAACTGCCGGTTGCCCTGCCTCTGGTCCTCAGCGGACTGCGCTCGGCCGCCATCCAGGTCGTGTCGACGGCGACCATCGCCGCGTACGTCAGTCTCGGCGGGATCGGCCGGTACATCATCGACGGGCTCTACCAGCGGAACTACGAGAAGGTGGTCGGCGGCGCCACCCTGGTGGCACTCCTGGCGCTCGTCACGCTCGGGGTGTTCTGGGCGGCGGAACGACTGACGGTGTCGCCGGGGGTGCGCAGGCGCTGAGACCGAAGACGGACTCGAACACAGTTGTGAAAGAAACCGTAACCAGGCCGTTCTTGACTGACCGACAAGTGGCTCGTTTGGATCGTTGGATGACTTCTACCGCGAAGAGCAGCAGGTCCAGGATGAGGCACACCGGCTCGGCGGCGGTCGCGCTCACCGCCGCTGCGGCGCTGCTCGCGGGCTGTTCCTCCTCCGACGACACGTCCGACAACCCCCTCGCCGGAGAGAAGGCGGAGGCCGGCACGGTCGTCGTCGGTTCGAACAACTTCGCCGAGAGCACCCTGCTCGCCGACATCTACGGCGAGGCCCTCAAGGCCAAGGGCCTCAAGGTCACCTACAAGCACAACATCGGCAGCCGCGAGACGACCTACGGCCTGATGAAGAACGGCTCGGTCACGGTGCTGCCGGAGTACAACGGCGCGCTGCTGGCCTACCTCGACCCCGATGCAGAACAGAAGTCCACCGAGGCGGTCAACACCGCGGCCAAGGCCAAGCTCGACAAGAAGCTGACGCTCCTTGAGTCGTCGCCGGCCGAGAACAAGGACTCGGTCAGCGTCAACGCGGAGACCGCGAAGAAGCACGGCCTCACCGCCGAGTCGACCCTCGCCGACCTCAAGGACATCGCGCCGGACCTGGTGATCGGCGGCTCGCCCGAGTTCCAGACCCGGCAGCAGGGGCTCAAGGGCCTGGAGTCCGTGTACGGCCTGAAGTTCGAGTCCTTCAAGGCGCTCGACGCGGGCGGCCCGCTGACCCAGTCGGCGCTGACCAAGAACACCGTGCAGGCGGCGGACATCTTCACCACGGACCCGACCATCATCAAGGAGAAGTTCGTCGTCCTGAAGGACCCGGAGAACCTCTTCGGGTACGCCAACGTCACACCGCTGGTCCACAAGGAGGGGCTGTCCCAGGAGGGCGTCGACACGCTGAACGAGGTCTCCGCCGAGCTGGACACGAAGACGCTCCTCGACCTGGACGCGCAGGTCCAGCTGGACAAGAAGGACCCCCTGGACGTGGCCAAGGAGTGGCTCGAGTCGGCAGGCCTGGTCTGACCGGGCCTGGTCTGACCGGTCGGAACCGGACCGGTCGGAACCGGACCGGTCGGAACCGGACCGGTCGGAACCGGACCGGTCAGGATTCTGACCGGTCCGGTTCCGACCGGCGTACGTCCCTCACGACGCCGCGGCCCCGGCCGCGGCGTCGATCAGCTGGTCGATCAGGGCGATGAGAACGTCGCGGCTGGAAGCCCGCTCCCGCGCGTCGCACAGCAGCACCTGAACGTGCGGCGGCAGCGCCAGCGCCTCCCGGATCTCGTCGGCCGGATACGGATGCCGCCCGTGGAAGCCGTTGACGCCCACGACGAACGGGATTCCCCGCCGCTCGAAGAAGTCGATGGCGGCGAAACTCGACTCGGGCCTGCGGACGTCGACCAGCACCACGGCTCCGAGAGCCCCGATCGACAGATCGTTCCACATGAACCAGAACCGTTGCTGACCCGGCGTGCCGAAGAGGTACAGCACCAGTTCCCGGCCGATGGTGATGCGCCCGAAGTCCAGGGCCACGGTCGTGGCCCGCTTCTCCTCGATGCCGGCGAGGTCGTCGACGTCCAGCCCCGCCGCGGTCAGCGGTTCCTCGGTGCGCAGCGGGGCGATCTCGCTGACCGACCCGACCATGGTGGTCTTGCCGACGCCGAAACCGCCGGCGATCAGGATCTTCACGGCGTCGGGGGCGGCAGCCGCCGGTGCGGTTGCGGCGGGCGCCGGAGTGGCGCGGTCAGAGCCGGCCAAGGCCGTCCCTCACTTTCTGCAGCAGGTCCAGGTCCGGGGTGGCGCGGGAGACGGGATGCGGCGGCCGGGCGGTGATCCGGCCGGCCTCCAGCAGATCCGACAGCAGGATGACGGTCACGCTCACAGACAGGTCGAGGCGGGCCGCCACCTCCGCCACGGCGAGCGGTTCGGCGCACAGCCGCAGGATCCGCAGGTGCTCGGGCTGCGGTCGCGCGGCCCGAGCGGGCTGCGGGTCCACCGCGGCCACCGTCGTGATGAGGGTGAAGTCGGCGCGGCTGGGCCGGGTCCGGCCGCCGGTCAGAGTGAACGGCCGTACGAGCCGGCCCTCCGCGTCGCCACCGGTCACGTCACTCGCCGGGGCCGGCGGTGGACCGCGGTGCCGCGCTCAAGTGCTCGCCGATCTTCTTCACCAGCATGTTCATCTGGTACGCGACCACACCGACGTCGGCGTTCGGGCCGGTGAGCACGACGAGGTGGGCACCGGGGCCCGCGGAGCTGAGGATCAGGTAGCTGTTGGCCATCTCGATGAGGGCCTGCCGCACCGGGCCGCCGCGGAAGTCCATGCTGACGCCCTTGCTGAGGCTCATCAGACCCGACGCGGTCGCCGCCAGCCGCTCGGCGTCGTCGCGGGGGAAGCCGGTGGACTTGCTGACGACCAGTCCGTCCTCGGAGAGCACCACGGCCTGGTTCACGTCGGCGACCCGCTCCACGAGTCCGGTGAGCAGCTGGTCCAGCTCGGCGTGCGTGGCGGGGGAGGGTCGGGTCATCGCGTGTCCTTCGTGGGCGGTCGGTGGTCGGGGGTCGGAGTCGAGGGAGCGGTGGAGGAGAATGCCTGCTCGTCGGCATCCGTGCCCGTGCCCGTGCTGTCGGTATCGGCGGCCTGGGCCCGCAGCGTGCCGCGCTGGAAACCGGCGAGGGACGAGGCGGCGCGCTCGGCCGTGAAGTCGAGGTAGTCGTCGGGCCCGGCGTGCGTACCGTTCTGGCCGGCGACGGCGTCCTCGTCGCGCAGTTCGGCGGCCAGGCTGGTCTGCGGCACCCGGCGGGGCAGCGGGGTGGGGCCGTCCCGCTCGGTGGCGGACGCGCTCGCGGAGGAGATGCGGGCGGGAACGCCGACCCGGCTCGTGGGCACGGGCCGCACCGGCCCGACGGGCCGCTTCACGGGAACGGAACCCGCCTCGGACGCGGAAGGCGCGGAAGGCGCGGAAGGTACCGGCGGCGCGGGCGTGCCGGGCGCCCCGTGGTCCGCCGTACCGTCCGCGGCGTGGGCCGCACCGTGGGGCGCGTCGACCGGCTCGCGCACCACGACGTCGTGCGGGATCAGCACGATCGCCGTGGTCCCCCCGTACGGGGAGGAGCGCAGCGTGACGGTGATGCCGTGCCGGTGCGCGAGCCGGGCGACGACGAACATGCCGAGCCGCAGGTCGTCGGCGAGCGCGACCACGTCGAACTGCGGGGCCACCGCCAGGTGGGTGTTGAAGGAGGCGTAGTCCTCCTCCGACAGGCCGAGCCCGCGGTCCTCGATCTCGACGGCCAGGCCCTTGGCCACCATCGCCGCCCGCACCCCGACCGGGTTGGGCGCGGGGGAGTAGGCGGTCGCGTTGTCGATGAGCTCGGCGAGCAGGTGGATCACGTCGGCCACCGCGGGCGGCGCGAGCGCCACCTCCTCGTCGGTGTGCACTTCCACGCGCTGGTACTCGGCGACCTCTCCGACGGCGCTGCGCAGGATGTCGACCAGTGCGACGGGTTCGCGCCAGGTGCGTCTGGGCTGCTCGCCGCTGATGATGACGAGATTTTCCTCGTACCGGCGCAACTGGCTGGCGGTGGAGTCCAGTTCGTACAGGCCCTTGAGGATCTCCGGGTCGGTGTGCTCGCGCTCCAGCGCGTCCAGTTTGCCGAGTTGCATGTTGACGAGGTTCTGGCTCTGCCGGGCGATGCCGAGGATCACCTTCTGAAAGCCGCGCCGGGTGTCGGCGAGTTCGACGGCGGTGTGTACGGCGGTGCGCTGTGCCGTGTTGAACGCCTGTGCGACCTGGCCGAGTTCGTCCCGTCCGTAGTCCAGTGGCGGGGTCGCCGACTCCACGTCGACCTTCTCGCCCCGTTCCAGCCGGGCGACGACGTCGGGCAGCCGTTCCTCGGCCAGGCTCAGGGTGGCGAGCCGCAGTCCGCGCAGCCGCCGGGACAGCGAGCGGGTGATGCGCCAGGACATCACGACGCAGAGCACCAGGGCGACCAGGCCGCCCGCGCTGAGGGAGGCGGCCGTGATCAGCAGCCCGCGCGCCTCGTCGGCGCTGCGGTCGAGCAGCCCGTCGGTCTGCTGCCGGATCAGCGCCTCGTACTGGTCGGAGACCGTGTCCAGCGCGGCGGTCCAGCGCTGCCGCGAGTCCGGCAGGACGATCGTTCCGGCCCGGTCCCCGTCCTCGCCCCCGTCCGCCGCCCGGGCCGCGAGTACCTGGTCCTCGACGGCCTCCAGGGTCTGCCACTCCGCACTGGCGAGGACCCGCTCGGTCTGCGCCTTCGCGCTGCCGGTCAGAGACGGGACGATTTGGTCCCGGACGAGCCAGCGCCGGGTGTGGGCCAGCTGGGCGAACTGTGCCCACTGCTCCTCGTCCATCCGGCCGGAGGGCCAGGCGAGGGTGAGCCGGGCATTCTCCTGGGAGATCAGCTCCGCCGCGTGCTCGAGGGCGACCAGCGGCCCGGCCTGGGAGGTGAGGTCGCCGTCGTCGACCTGGGAGAGTTCCTGGAAGGCGTGGATCTGCTCGTCGATGATCGACGTGTACTGGTCGAGCGCCTGCTCGGGAGTGATGTCGCTGGGGTGGTCCACCTGGTTGCGGTAGTACTCCAGGCTGCCCACCGAGCCGAGCACCGAGTACAGCCGGTCCGAGACCCGGTCGGGCGCGCGCTCGATCGCGTCGGACTCGCCGACGAGCTGGGCGACCGCCCGGTCCGTCTTCCTCCGCTGGGCGTCCAGCTCCGCCCGGTCGCCGCCGGGTCCGGCCAGCCAGGCGGCCGACAGACTGCGCTCCTTCTGCAGCGCGAGCGCCGCCTCGGTTCCCATGGCCCCGGTGTCGCGGCTCAGCTCCGTCTGAGAGCTCAGCCGCAGACCCTCCGAGAACATCTGGATCGTCGTCACCCCCCACACGGCGGCGAGGGTGACGCCGGGGACCAGGGCCAGGAGGATCAGGGAGAGACGTATGGAGCCGAGGCGGCGCCGGGCATCTGTCCGTGCAGACATCGTCGTCCTAGGCGATCAGTGGGGGAGGGGGGCGGTTGTGCGCGGGAGGGGGCGCGGCCACGGGCGCCGGCGCCCGTGGTGACGGTGCCCGGTCAACGGGTGCCGCCCGCGGCGAACTCGGCGACCGCGTCGGCGTTCGTCCGGGTCACGAACGCGGGGCCGGTCAGTACGGGTGCCACTCCGCCACCGCTGACGTTGCCGTTGGTCCGGTACAGCCAGAGCGCGTCCACCGCGAGATAGCCCTGCAGGTACGGCTGCTGGTCCACCGCGAACTGCACGTCCCCTCGCTTGACGGCGGCGACGAGGTCCTTGTCGAGGTCGAACGTGGCGACGTGGGCCCTGCTGCCCGCCTCGTCGACCGACTCGACCGCGGTGAGGGCGAACGCCGCGCCGTTCATCACGACTTCGTCGATGCTGGAGTCCTGCCGCAGCCGTGCGGTGACGGCCGCGCCCACCGACTTCATGTCGGTGCCCTCGACGTAGAGCATCTCGGTCTCGCCCTTGAAGGTCTTCTTCACCCCGGCACAGCGGGCCTCCAGCGCGACGTTGCCCCGCTCGTGGATGACGCACAGGGCGTGCCGGGCCTCGAGGGAGGTCAGCTTGTCGCCGACGGCCCGGCCCGCGACGCTCTCGTCCTGTCCGAAGTAGCCCAGGAGCCCGGTGGCACGCCAGGCGTCGATGCCTGAGTTGAGGCCGACCACGGGAATGCCGGCCGCCTTGGCCTCGGCCACCGGCCCCTTCATCGCCTGCGGTTTGGCCAAGGTCACGGCGATGCCGTCGGCCTTGTCGCGGATCGCGTCCCGCACCAGGTCGGCCTGGTCGGCGGCGTCGGAGTCACCGGCGTACGTCAGGTCGATGCCGTCCTTGGTGGCCGCCGCCTCGGCGCCCTTGCGCACCCGGTCCCAGAAGGCGTCGCCCTCACCGCCGTGGGTGACCATGACGATCTTCATCCGGTCGGCGCCGGACCCGCCGCCGGCGTTCGCGGCCGAGTCCTCCGTCCCGCCGAGGGCCGAGCAGCCGGCCGCCAGCAGACAGACGGCCGCGGCGAGAACCGCGGCGCGCAGAGGTCCGGGGGAGTGGGTGGGCGGGGGAGATGTGCTCATGGGGGTTGGGGCACCTCGCTGTGCGGCCGAGCAGGAGGAACGGGACGAGGTGGACCGGAGCCGCGGGTCGGTGCGCCAGCCGGGTGTACATCGCCTGGCCGGAGCAAACAGTGTGTGACGGCCGGTAGTCAAGTGACCAGCGACCAGGTGTGAGTTGTCGGTGCCGCATCGTGATGAACGGAGACGGGGCGAGCGCGTGGGCGCGGGTCCACCGGCCTGTTGTTCCAGCGGCCGCGAAGCCGTCCGCGCGGCTCGAACCCGGTGTACGTCAACGGCCAGGAAACGACCGGACCGACCGGACCGACCGGACCGACCGGACCGACCGGCCGGCCGGGTCCGGACCATGTCGCGTGCGGGCGGCCAGGACCGCGGTCCGCAGGGCCGTAAGCGCGCTGATCTGACGGTAAGTTATCGTGTACAGGGGGTTAATGCAGGCAGCACGGCCTGTTGAGTTCCAGCCCAGGAGAGTTCAGCCGATGGCGAGGCAGCTACGCGCCGAGCAGACCCGCGCGACGATCCTCGGGGCTGCCGCCGACCTGTTCGACCGGCACGGCTACGAGTCGACCAGCCTGAGCGAGATCGTGGCCCACGCCGGAGTCACCAAGGGCGCCCTGTACTTCCACTTCGCGGCGAAGGAAGACCTCGCCAACGCCATCATGGAGATCCAGTCCAGGACCTCGCGCCGGCTGGCGACGGATCTGGACGGCCGGGGCTACACCGCCCTGGAGGCGCTGATGCGCCTCACGTTCGGCATGGCCCGGCTGTGCGAGGAGGGTCCGGTGCTGCGGGCCGGGCTGCGGCTCGCCACCGGGGGAGTGCCGGTACGGCCGCCGCTGCCGCACCCCTTCACCGAGTGGCGGGAGATAGCCTCCTCCCGTCTCCTGGCCGCCGTCGGGCAGTCCGACGTGCACCCGGACATCGACATCGACTCCGTCGCCCACACCCTCGTCTGCTCCATCGTCGGCACCCGCGTCGTGGGCGGCACCCTCGAACCGGCCGCGCGGCAGCCCCGCCGCCTGGCCGGCATGTGGTACATCCTGATCCGCGGCATGGTGCCGGTGACCCGGCGCGCCCGCTACCTCACCCTCGTGGCCCGCCTGGAACGGGACACGGGCGGGGTCTGACCCGAGGGGGCGACCCTCGCCGCCACCGGGCCGGCTCCGCCTTCCCGCCCTGGACCGCGCGATACGGTGAGGCGCATGCCCGACACCTCGTCCGAGCCCGCCCCCGTCATCATCGGCAACGAGCCCGGAGCCTTCCCCCACGGCGTGCTGGCCGAGCGGCATCCCGCCATCATCCGGCAGGTGCGGGATGCGTTCCCCTACGACCCCGAACGGCGACGCGCCCTCGACGCGCTCCTCGCGAGCTGTGCCGACGGCGTGATCGAGCCACTGCCGGTCGACGCCGACGCCCGCGACCGGCGCCGCTGGGCGGACTGGGGGATGGACGCGTACGCCGGCCGGTCCTGGTTCGACGTGCCCTGGCTGTGGGCGGAGAGCCACTTCTACCGGCGGCTCCTCGACGCCGTCGGCTACTTCGGCCCCGGCGTCTGGGAGGGCCTCGACCCCTTCCGGCCCGCCAAGCTCGCCGAGCTCGACGCGCCGGAGACGGACGAGGAACTCGCCGCGCTCGACGCCCTCGCCGATCTTCCCACCGACGAGCGGACCCGGGCCCTGCTGCACGGCTCGCTCTGGGGCAACCGCGCGGACCTCGGCTTCCGCCTCTCCGACAGCGGCCCCGGCACCGGCACCAAGGACCGGGTGCCGGCCCTGGTCACCGACGACAGCGACGTGCTCTGGTCCCTGCTCCCGCCCGCAGGGACGAGCGCCTCGGGCCGGAGCGCCTCCGGTCCGAGCGCCTCCGGCCCGAGCGCCGCAGGGACGAGCGCCACGGGCCCGACCACCTTGTGCCTCGTCGCCGACAACGCCGGCCGGGAACTCGTCCCCGACCTGCTCCTCGTCTCACACCTCCTCGGCCGGGGCCGCATCGACCGGGCGGTCCTGCACGTCAAGCCGTATCCGTACTACGTCTCCGACGCCACGCCCGCCGACGTGCTCGACGCGCTGCGCCGGCTCGGCGCGGCGGGCGGCGCGGCCGCCGTGTACGGCGACCGGCTGTGGACCGCCCTGACCGACGGCCGCGTCACCGTCCGCGCCCACCCCTTCTCCTGCGCCCCGCTGCCGTACGCGGACATGCCCGACGACCTGCGTGCGGAGTTCGCCGCGGCCACGGTCACCGTCCTCAAGGGCGACCTGAACTACCGCCGCCTGGTGGGCGACCGCTGGTGGTCGCCCACCACGTCCTTCGCCGACGCCACCGCTTACTTCCCGGGCCCCGTCGCCGCTCTGCGCACCCTGAAGTCGGACGTGATCACCGGTCTCACCGCGGACACGGAGGCCGCGCTGGTGGCGAACGGGGAACAGCGCTGGCGGACGAGCGGGACGCACGCCCTGATCCAGGTCAGGCGCTGAACGCCCGCATCGGAAGCGGCGAACCCCGTCCGCGCCCCCGCGCCCCGGAGGGCCGACCGGCAGAAGTTCCACGTTTCGCCCTGATTCACGCGATGGTGTGATCATGTCCCGGCCCGTGGATGTGCCCGGAGGGCCGTGGGTAGTGCCCGGCCATGACGCGACAGCCCTTCGAACTCCCGCACTTCTACCTGCCGCATCCCGCGCGGCTCAACCCACACCTCGACGAGGCCCGCGCCCATTCGACGACGTGGGCGCGCGAGATGGGCATGCTGGAGGGCTCCGGGGTCTGGGAGCAGTCCGACCTCGACGCACACGACTACGGCCTGCTCTGCGCCTACACCCACCCCGACTGCGACGGGCCGGCGCTCTCCCTCGTCACCGACTGGTACGTGTGGGTCTTCTTCTTCGACGACCACTTCCTGGAGAAGTTCAAACGCAGCCAGGACCGCGTGGGCGGCAAGGCACACCTCGACCGGCTCCCCCTGTTCATGCCGCTCGACCCCGCCGCCGACACGCCCGCCCCGGAGAACCCGGTCGAGGCCGGCCTCGCCGACCTCTGGAGGCGCACGGTGCCCGCGATGTCGGCCGACTGGCGCGGCCGTTTCGCCGTCGCCACCGAGCACCTGCTCAACGAGTCCCTGTGGGAGCTGTCCAACATCAACGAGGGACGCGTCGCCAACCCCGTCGAGTACATCGAGATGCGGCGCAAGGTCGGCGGCGCACCCTGGTCGGCCGGGCTCGTGGAGTACGCGACCGCCGAGGTGCCCTCCGCCGTCGCCGGCTCCAGGCCGCTGCGGGTGCTGATGGAGACGTTCTCCGACGCCGTGCACCTGCGCAACGACCTCTTCTCCTACCAGCGGGAGGTCGAGGACGAGGGCGAGCTGAGCAACGGCGTGCTGGTCCTGGAGACCTTCTTCGACTGCACCACCCAGGAGGCCGCCGAGCTGGTCAACGACGTCCTCACCTCCCGGCTGCACCAGTTCGAGCACACCGCGTTCACCGAGGTGCCCGCGGTGGCCCTGGAGAGCGGCCTGACCCCGGCCGAGGTCGCCGCCGTCGGGGCGTACGCGAAGGGCCTGCAGGACTGGCAGTCCGGCGGCCACGAATGGCACATGCGCTCCAGCCGCTACATGAACAAGGGGGCCCGGCCCACGGCCCCCTGGCAGGCGCTGACCGGCCCCGGTACCTCCGCCGCCGACGTCGGCGGGCTGCTCGCCGCGGCCGCCGCCGAGCGGGCGCGGCCCTACACGTACACGCCCTTCCAGAAGGTAGGCCCCTCGGTCATCCCCGAGATCCGCATGCCGTTCCCGCTGGAGCTGAGTCCCGCCCTGGACGGCGCCCGACAGCACCTGTTCGAGTGGTCCCACCGCATCGGGTTCCTCAGCGAAGGGGTGTGGGACGAGGACAAGCTCGCGAGCTGCGACCTGCCCCTGTGCGCCGCCGGCCTCGACCCGGACGCCACCCAGGACCAGCTGAACCTCGCCTCCGGCTGGCTGGCCTTCGGCACCTACGGCGACGACTACTACCCGCTCGTCTACGGCCACCGCCGCGACCTGGCCGCCGCCCGGGTGACCACGGCCCGGCTGTCGGCCTGCATGCCGCTGGACGCCGAGCCGGTCCCGCCGCCCGCCAACGCCATGGAACGCTCCCTGATCGACCTGTGGGCACGCACCACCGCGGGCATGACGCCCGAGGAGCGGCTCCCGTTGAAGACGGCCGTCGACAAGATGACCGAGGCCTGGGTGTGGGAGCTGGCCAACCAGATCCAGAACCGCGTCCCCGACCCGGTGGACTACCTGGAGATGCGGCGCGCCACCTTCGGCTCCGACCTCACCCTGGGCCTGTGCCGCGCCGGCCACGGCCCCGCCGTGCCGCCCGAGGTCTACCGCAGCGGTCCCGTCCGCTCCCTGGAGAACGCGGCGATCGACTACGCGTGCCTCCTCAACGACGTCTTCTCGTACCAGAAGGAGATCGAGTACGAGGGCGAGATCCACAACGCGGTCCTCGTCGTGCAGAACTTCTTCGGCGTCGACTATCCGACCGCGCTGCCCGTCGTCCAGGACCTGATGAACCAGCGCATGCGCCAGTTCGAGCACGTCGTCGCGCATGAACTCCCCGTCGTATACGACGATTTCCAGCTGTCGGACGAGGCGCGCGCCATCATGCAGGGGTATGTGACCGATCTGCAGAACTGGATGGCCGGCATCCTCAACTGGCACCGGGAGGTCCCGCGGTACAAGGCCGGGTACCTCGCCGGGCGCACCCACGGCTTCCTCCCGGACCGGATCCCGGCCGTGCCCGTCCCGAGGCGCACCGTTCTGTCCGCGCTCGGCTGACCCTCGGTCAGTCTCACTCTTTCGTGGCTCGTCACGCGCCGGTGCGCCGGGTAGAGCACCTGCCGGAGGCGAACCATGGAACAGACAGCGTTGCGACCCAAGCCGATGCCCGGTCAGGAGCCGGGGGCCGGCACCGCACCCGACACCACCCGGCGTCCGCAGGCCGGGGGCCGGCGCCGACGACGGGTCACCGCCCTGCTGCTGGTCGTGTGCGCCGCGACGGTCCTGCTCCTGGCGGGCGCGGGACTCGGCACGATGGGCGCCACGGTGATCGGCATGAGCAGACTCGCCGAACTGCAACGGCAGGCGGGGCCGTCGGGTGCGGCCGGAGAAGTGGCGGTGCCGAAGGGAGGCCGGGCCGCCCCGGAGCGTCCGCCGGCCGGCACGTCGTCGTCCCCGTCCCCGGTGCCGGCCGCCGCGACCCTCGGTGTGGAGGCCGTGGACGACGAGAAGCCGGGGGCCCTGGTCGTGGGAGTCCACGTGCCCGGCCCCGGATACGCGGCGGGCCTGGTCCGGGGCGACGTGCTCCTGGCGTTCGGTACGGCCCGGGTCGACTCGGCCGCCGACCTCGCCCGAGCCGTGGCCCGCGCCCGGCCGGGCAAGGAGGTCAAGGTCACCGTGCGTCGCGGTAGCGGCGGCTACCAGCAGCTGACGGCCGTACCGGGGGTCGTCACCTGACCGCACGGATGTGGCTCGTGAGCCGTCCCGTGCCGTCCGGCACGTGGTGGGCCGACCCGACCGGAGGCCTTGCCGTCCGCCGGCCGAGCGGCGCGACGAGGCAATCCGGGTGGGGCGGTCGGCAGGAGTCCGGCAACGGCGTGACGGTCGTTCCCTGCCGATCGGCTCGCGTCACCTCCTCGCCGGGGGCAGGATGCTGCCCGTAGCCCCTTCACTCTTGTCGCTCAGGGAGACCCGGATGACCGGCAGCGCGCCCACTGCTTCCTTCACCGCCGACGACTACCGGGCCCGCATGGAGCGCGCGGCTCGGGCGGCCGCCGACGCCGGGCTGGCCGGACTGCTGGTGGCGCCGGGCCCGGACCTCGTGTGGCTCACCGGCTACGCGCCCACCGCGGCCACCGAACGGCTCACTCTGCTCGTCCTCGCCGCCGGCCGCGACCCCGTCCTCGTCGTCCCGACACTGGAGGCGCCCGACGCGGAGAAGGCCGTCGGCGCGCCCGCCCTGACCCTGCGCGACTGGACCGACGGCAAGGACCCCTACGCCGCCACCGCCGCCCTCCTCGACGGCTCCGGACGGTTCGGCGTCAGCGACAACGCCTGGGCGATACACCTGCTGGCCCTGCAACGCACACTGCCCGACACCTCGTACGCCGCCCTCACCGAGGCGCTGCCCATGCTGCGCGCCGTCAAGGACACGGCGGAACTGGAGCTGCTGACGGCGGCGGGTGCGGCCGCGGACGCCGCCTTCGAGGAGATCCGCAAGGTGCCCTTCGGCGGGCGGCGGGAGTCCGACGTCGCCGCCGACCTCGCCGGACTGCTGCGGCGGTTCGGGCACTCCCAGGTGGACTTCACCATCGTCGCCTCCGGCCCCAACGGGGCCAACCCGCACCACGAGGTCGGCGACCGCGTCATCGGGGACGGCGACATGATCGTGCTCGACTTCGGCGGCCTGAAGGACGGCTACGGCTCCGACACCTCCCGCACCGTCCACGTGGGCGCGCCCACCGACGAGGAGCGCCGGGTGCACGACCTCGTCCGCGAGGCGCAGGAGGCGGGCTTCGGTGCGGTACGGCCCGGGGTGGCCTGCCAGGAGGTCGACCGGGCCGCCCGCGCGGTCATCGCCGGCGCCGGCTACGGCGAGTACTTCATCCACCGCACCGGGCACGGCATCGGCGTGACCACGCACGAGCCGCCGTACATGATCGAGGGCGAGGAGCAGCTCCTCGTGCCCGGCATGTGCTTCTCCGTCGAGCCCGGCGTCTATCTGCCCGGCCGGTTCGGGGTACGCATCGAGGACATCGTCACGGTCACCGAGGACGGCGGCCGGCGTCTCAACGACACGACCCGGGAGATGGTCATAGTGGAGTGAGCGGCGACGAAGAGCCCCGAACGCCCCGGCGGGCCCGAGCGCCCCGGCAGATGCGGAAGACGACGGCGCGACCATGACCCAGGCACCGACACCCACCGCGGACACCGTCCGCCGACTGGTCCGTTCCCTGCTGGGCGAGAGGGCGGAGGACGACGTACGGCCCGTCGCGCCGGGCGCCGGACCCGCCACCTGGTGGGTCGGCGACCGGCACGTGCTGCGCCTGGCCCCCGACCGCGGGGCCGCGGTACGGCAGCGGCGCGAGCTGCGCCTGCGCGAGCTGGTCCGCCCGTACGTCTCCGTCGCCGTGCCGACGAGCGTGGCGCACGGCGAGTGGGCACCGGGGCTGACCTACACGCTGGACGCCGGGGTGCCCGCCGGGCCGGGCGAGGGCCACGACGTGTCGGCCCTCGGCGAGGCGGACCTCGCGGCGATGCTCGCGGGGCTGCGCGAGGTCCCGGTCCGTCAGGCCGAGACTCTCGGCGTGCCCCGGTCCGCCCCGCGCACGCTGGAGACGCTGCGGCAGAGTGCCGAGCGGGCCGTCCGCCACCTCGCCGAGGCCGACGAGTTCGACGCCGCCCGGCCGGAGCGGCTCACCCGGGCCGCGACGGCTCAGCTCGGTGTGCAGCCCGGCGCGCCGGTCCTCGTCCACCACGGGCTGGCCGGTGAGCACCTCGTGGTCGGCGCCGACGGCCGGGTACGCGGTGTCCTCGGCTGGACCGAGGCGGTCCTCGGCGACCCGGCCGAGGACATTGCCGCACTCGCGCTCTGTGTCGGCTCGCCCGCCGCCGTCCGTGCCGCCACCCTCGCCGGTTACGGTGCCCGCCCCTGCCTGCGCGGCCTGTGGCTGGCCCGCTGCGACGCCCTCGTCCACCTCGCCGAAGCCCTCGCCGGCCGGTCCGCCGAACCCGTGTCCGTGCCGCCGCTGCTCCCGCCCCTGCTCCCGCCCCTGCTCCCGCCCCTGCTGAGGACCCGGTTGCGGCGCGCCTGGGAGCCGATCCTGCTGGAACGCGTGACGGAGCTGCGCGAGGACGGCACGGACGACACCCCGCCCTGAGCGCCCCTCACTCCTGCAGGAGTCACCTCCTGTACAAGTCACTCCTGCACGAGCACCACGCTCGACTCGCCCGGCACCCGCAACACCCCGTCCTCGCCCGGCGCCCGCACCGGCTCCCATGCGGCGAGCACGCGAGCGGGGCGGGTGCCCAGCGGGATCGCCGCCGGTTCGGAGTCCAGGTTGACGGCCACCCGGATGTCGCCGCGCCGGAAGGCCAGCCAGCGCGCCTCACCGTCGTACGCCACCCTGGTGTCGGCGAGGTCGGCGGCGGTCAGGTCCGGCTGCTCGCGGCGCAGGGCGATCAGCCGGCGGTACCAGGCCAGTACGCGCGCGTGCGGCTCGCGTTCCGGCTCGGACCAGTCGAGGCAGGAGCGCTCGCGTGTCGCCGGGTCCTGTGGGTCGGGCACGTCCTCCTCCTTCCAGCCGTGCGCGGCGAACTCGCGCCGCCTGCCGCCGCGGACCGCCTCGGCGAGTCCCGGGTCGGTGTGGTCGGTGAAGAACTGCCAGGGCGTGCCCGCCGCCCACTCCTCGCCCATGAACAGCATCGGTGTGAACGGCGCGGTCAGCGTCAGCGTGGCCGCGCAGGCCGCGAGACCGGGGGAGACGAGGGCGGCCAGGCGGTCGCCCTGGGCGCGGTTGCCGACCTGGTCGTGGGTCTGGCTGTAGCCGGTCAGCCGGTGCGCGGCGACCCGGCCGCGGTCCAGCGGCCGGCCGTGACGGCGGCCCCGGAAGCTGGAGTAGGTGCCGTCGTGGAAGTAGCCCCGCGTCAGCGTCTTGGCGAGCGCCGCCAGTGGAGCGTGCGCGAAGTCGGCGTAGTAGCCCTGAGACTCACCGGTCAGCGCGGTGTGCAGGGCGTGGTGGAAGTCGTCGTTCCACTGTGCGTGCACGCCCAGGCCGCCTTCCGCGCGCGGGGTGATGATCCGCGGGTCGTTGAGGTCGGACTCGGCGATCAGGAACAGCGGACGGGCCAGGTCGGCGGCGAGGCCGTCCACCGCGGTCGACAGTTCCTCCAGGAAGTGGCACGCGCGCGTGTCGGCCAGGGCGTGCACCGCGTCCAGGCGCAGTCCGTCGATCCGGTAGTCCCGTAGCCACGCCAGCGCGCTGTCCACCAGAAAGGCACGGACCTCGTCCGAGCCGGGAGCGTCGAGGTTGACGGCGACGCCCCAGGGTGTGTGGTGGGTGTCCGTGAAGTACGGGCCGAAGGCGGGCAGGTGGTTGCCGGACGGGCCCAGATGGTTGTGCACCACGTCCAGGACCACGCCCAGACCGTGTGCGTGGGCCCGGTCGACGAACCGTTTCAGCGCCTCGGGGCCGCCGTACGGCTCGTGCACGGCCCACAGCGAGACCCCCTCGTACCCCCAGCCGTGCCGACCGGGGAAGGGGCACAGCGGCATCAACTCCACGTGCGTGACGCCGAGGTCCGCCAGGTGGCCGAGCCGTTCGGCGGCGGCGTCGAGTGTGCCCTCGGACGTGTAGGTGCCCACGTGCAGCTCGTACAGGACGGCACCGGGCAGCGAGCGCCCGGCCCAGTCGGTACGCCACGCGTACCGTCCGTGGTCGACGACCGCACTCGGCCCGTCGGGTCCGTCCGGCTGCCGGCGCGACCGCGGGTCCGGCAGCACCGGTCCGTCGTCCACCGCGAAGCCGTACCGCGAGCCGTCACGCGCCTCGGCCGTGGCGCACCACCACCCCGGCCGCTCCGGATCGCGCTCCAAAGCGCGCGTGGCGCCGTCGCACTGCAACGTGACTCGGCCGGCCTGCGGTGCCCACACCTCGAACTGCACGGACGGTTCCCCTTCGTCTGCTCACCGTGATGTAGCCCGTCCATGGTCCTGCAAAAGTGATCTCCGCGCTGCTGAAAGTCCCCGTTTGCGGCGGGTGTCGTGCCGTGATCCGAGGGTGACGGCCGTGCCCGGCGCGCGTGGCGGCCGTTTTCCCGTTTTCTGGACACTCCGGCCCGGCTGACCGACAATCACCTGCGTGACGTCGTCCTTCGAGTTCAACACGTACCCCGCGCGGTTGTCCGACGCGGAGCGCGACAAGGCGCTGAACTTGCTCCGGGACGGCGTCGCCATGGGACGTCTGTCGCACGACACGTACATCCGCAGGATGGAGCTGGCGCTCGCCGCTCGCCGCCCGGACGAACTCGCCCCGCTCACCGCCGACCTCGCCACCGAGGGGCGGATGTCGCGGCTGGTGTTCGGCACCGTCGAGGCCGTGTCCGGGTTCGGCGTACGGCTGCGCAGGGCCTGGCAGGCCGAGCGGCTGCCCAAGCTGCTGCTGCCCCACTCCGGTGGCGGTCATCCGCTGCGTATAGGACGCGATCCGGCGAGCGGGCTGCGGCTGACCCACGAGACGGTCTCCCGCGTGCACGCCGAACTCAGCCGGCAGGGCGGCATGTGGGTGCTGCGGGACCTCGGTTCCACCAACGGCACCACGGTCAACGGACGGCGGGTCATCGGTGCGGCCGTCGTCCGCGAGGGTGACCAGATCGGCTTCGGCCAGATGGCCTTCCGCCTCGCGGTGAACTGAGCCGGAGGAAGGGACGGAGCACAGCTCTGGCCTGGGCTTCACCCGAAGTTGCGCATCACGACGGGGCGGCTGATAGGACAAACCCCTTTGCTTTTCATGGTGTTGACGTACCCCTGAAGTCGTGACTGACTGTGCGTACACCGCGCACGTCAGGTGAACCGACGGCCCGCATCGTGGAGGTGTGCCCTGCCGCCCCTCCTGTGCTATCCGACCGTGGACGAGCTGGGCGCCCGGGCCGCCGCACTCGTCACCCGCCACCCCGGGGACGCCCGGCTGCGCCGCGTCGGCACGTCCCGCTCGGGTGTCCCGCTGCTGCTGCTCTCCGTCGGCCACGGCAGCCGCCAGATCCTCGTTGTCGCCGGACCGCACGCCAACGAGCCCGTGGGCGGTGCCACCGCCCTGAGCCTGGCCGAGCGCGCTCTCGCCGACCCGCGTCTCACCCAGGGAGCCGACGCCACCTGGAACCTCCTGCTGTCCGTCGACCCCGACGGTCTGCGCCGCAACGAGGGCTGGCTGTCCGGCCCGTACACCCTCGGCCGCTACGCGCGGAACTTCTTCCGGCCCGGCTTCCTGGAACAGCCCGAGTGGCTGCCCGACGGCCCGGACCGCGCCGTGCTGCCGGAGACCCGCGCCCTGCTCACCCTTCAGGACGAACTGCGGCCCTTCCTGCAGTGCTCCCTGCACGGCGTCGACGTCGGCGGCGGCTTCGTCGAGGTGACCCACGAGCTGCCGGGCCTCGCCCAGCGCATCGCCCACACCGCGGCCCGGCTCGGCGTCCCCCGCGAACTCGGCGCCTACGACACCCTGTACTGGCCCGATCTCGGCCCCGCCGTCTACCACATCCCCTCGCCCCGCCGCGGGGACCTCACCGCGGCCATCACCGAGGCCGCCGTCGACTCGACGTGGTGCCACCCGCAGCGGTACGGCACGGTCACCGCGGTCGTCGAGGCGCCCATGTGGGGTGTCGCCGCCGTGGCGGACGGCTCGCCCCCGGCCGACCGGGACGGGGTGCTGCGCTCCGTGAGCCGCACCCTGCGGCACGACACCCAGCGCCTGCACCGCGTCCTCGCCCGGCTCCGCCCCCACCTCGCCACCGTGCCCGGGGCGGCACACCTCCTCGCACCGGTCGACGACTACCTGCTGGTCTGCCCCCGGCTGGCCGACGCCTGGGACCCCGACACCGACGATGGTTCGGGCCGCTCACTGCCGCCGATGAACACCGCCCACCTGGTCTCCCTGCGACTCGCCGGACGGCGCCTGTCCCTGCGGACCGCGGGGCTGCTGCACCAGCTGGTGACCCGTACCGGAGGCGATCAGGCGGGCGTGCTGCCCGAACTGGACCGGCTCGTCGACGAAGGCTGCGCCGACTACCGCGACGGCTGCGCGGCCCGCTGGATACCGGTCGCACGCCAGGTGGAGTACCAGACGCGGGTCGTACTCGCCGCCTTCGAACTGGCCGCGCGGCGCCCCACCGCGGGATCCCGTTCGGGTGAGCCGGGCTGGGGTTCCGAGGCCGCGGTGCCGATGCACCGGGAATGACCCACACCACCACCGCCCGGGCGGCACGCACCGCCCTCCTGGCAGCAGCCGCCCTCCTCCTCACCTGCGCCACCCCCGCACAGGCCGCCGCGGAGCGGAAACCGGCGAACGACTGGCTCCATCTCACCCTCACCCGGGGCGACGCCCAGCAGGACGTCCGGCCGGACGTCCTGCCCGGTACCCCGTCAGGTGACCACTCCGGCGCCACGCGCGACGCCCTGCTGCTGTGCCACCCGCCCCGCGGCCACGCCCACGCGGCCCGCGCCTGCGCGGAGCTCGACGCGGCCGGCGGCCGCATCGCCGACATCCCGCCGCGGGACACCCACTGCCCGATGATCTACGCCCCGGTGACCGCCCACGCGCACGGTCAGTGGCGGGACCGGCCGGTGGAGTACACGCAGACCTTCCCCAACCCGTGCGTGATGGCGGCGCGGACGGGGGCGGTGTTCGCGTGGGACACGGAGGGGTGAGCCGGGCGGACCGGTGAGCGGCGACACGTGTCCGGCCTCCGAGCCGAGTGCGGTATCGGCCACCGGTCGGGCTCCGTCGGCCACCGGTCAGCCCTCATCGGCCACCGGTCGGGCTCCGTCGGCCACCGGTCGGCCCCCGCCGCCCTCCGCCGCCCGCACCCGCTCCAGCAACGCCACCGGCACGCCCTCGAACAGTTCCGCCACGGGCGCGTGCCCGGTGAACTCCCGACCGGGCGTCAGCGCGTCCGCCCACCGGCCCGGCGGCAGCGGCAGTGCGGTCCCGCGCCAGCCGCCCGCCTCCGCCAGCCGCAGCGACAGCCGGGTCACGGCCGTCAGGACCTCCCCCGAGCGGACGAACGCCACGCAGTGCGCGGCCGCCGGTCCCTCGGCGCGCAGCGGCTCGTACGTCGCCGCGTCGCCGAAGACGTCCGGCCGCCGCGCGCGCAGGGCCAGCGCCGCCCGGGTCACCGCGCCCTTCTCCCCGTCGCGGGACCCTCCGATCCCCCCACTCTCCCCGAAACTCACCGGCCGGCGGTTGTCCGGGTCCACCAGGGCCAGATACTCGTCCTCCGTGCCCTGGTAGAGGTCCGGGACCCCCGGCATCGTCAGGTGCGTCAGGGCCGTGCCGAGGACATTGGCCCGGATGTGCGGCTCCAGGGCGTCGCGGAAGGCGGCCACCCGCTCGCCCGGCGCGCCGCACGGCCCCGCCGCCACGAACCGGACCACCGCCTCCTCGTACGGCGGCTCCGGCTCCGTCCAGCTGGTGTACATCCCCGACTCCCGCACATGCTTCAGCAGCGCCTCCCGCACTCGCCCACCGTCCGCCGGCCCCAGCCCGAACACCGTCTGCCAGGCTGCCCACGCCAGCTGCGCGTCCGGCACGCCGTCACCCGTGCGGGTGACCTCCGTCAGCACGTCCGCCCAGCGCTCCGGGCACTCGGTGAGCACCGCCAGCGCGGCGCGTACGTCGGCGCTGCGCTTGGTGTCGTGGGTGGAGACGACCGTGCCGGTCGCGGGCCAGTCGCGCTGCACGCGCGCGCAGTACGCGTGGAAGTCCTCCGGCGACAGGGCGGGACTTGCCGGGTTCCCGCCCACCTCGGTCGCCGACAGCAGCGGCACGTAGCGGTAGAACGCCGTGTCCTCCACCGACTTCGCGCGCAGCGCCGACGCCGTCTGCGCGAACCGCGTGCGGAACTCCACGTGGCCGGGCCCGTCCCCGTACCGGCCCAGCACCAGACCCCGTACGACGTCCACCGCGCCGGCCTCCTGAGGCACCGCGAACGCGAGCCGCGCCTCGGCCGCCGCCTCCTCGGTGACGATCGACGCCGCGTCCACCGACGCGTACGGCCGGTACACCTTCAGCCGGACCAGCAGCTCCCGCAGCGCCGTGCGCAGCGCCCACGGCGCCCGGTCGCGCAGCGCGGGCTCCGGTGAGGCGACGCACAGGCGGTGCGCCACCCGGGTCAGCCGGTCCGTCTCGGTGGCCAGCTCGTGCGTGAGCACCTTGTACGCCGCCCGCCGCACCGTCGCCGCCCAGTCCCCGCCCCGGTCCGTCTGCGGGGCGGCGAACCTGCGGTACTGGCCGAGCAACTCCCCGTACCCGGCCGGGTCCGTGAAGAGCCCGTCGATGTGCCGCAGGGCGTCGTAGCCGGTCGTGCCCGCGACGGGCCAGGCGGCCGGCAGCCGCTCCCCGTCCGCGAGGATCTTCTCCACCACCGTCCACCGGCCGCCAGTGGCCTCGTGCAGGCGCCGCAGGTAGGTGTCGGGGTCGGCGAGGCCGTCGGGGTGGTCGACGCGCAGCCCGTCGACCACCCCCTCGTGCAGCAGCCGCAGCACCGTGGCGTGCGTGGCCTCGAAGACCACCGGGTCCTCCACGCGCACGCCGATCAGCTCGGAGATGCTGAAGAAGCGCCGGTAGTTCAGCTCCGTGCGCGCGAGCCGCCACCACACCGGGCGGTACCACTGCGCGTCCAGAAGCCGCGGCAGCGGCAGGTCCGCGGTGCCGCTCCGCAGGGGGAAGGCGTGGTCGTGGTAGCGCAGTACGTCGCCGTCGACCCTCAGCTCGTCCAGTACCTCGCCGACCGGGGCGCCGAGCACCGGCAGCAGCACCTGGCCCCCCTGCGCCTCCCAGTCGATGTCGAACCACCGCGCGTAGGGCGACTTCGGTCCCTCGCGCAGCACCTCCCACAGGGCGCGGTTGTGGCGGGGGGACATCGCCATGTGGTTCGGCACGATGTCCAGCACCAGGCCGAGACCGTGCTCCCGCGCGGTGCGCGCCAGTGCCCGCAGTCCCTCCTCGCCACCCAGTTCCCCGCGCACGCGCGCGTGGTCCACGACGTCGTAGCCGTGCTGCGAGCCGGGGACCGCCTCCAGGACGGGGGACAGGTGCAGATGCGACACACCGAGCGAGGCCAGGGACGGCACCGCCGCCGCGGCGGCCCCGAAGGGGAACGAGGGCTGCAGCTGCAGCCGGTAGGTGGCCGAGGGGGCCGGGGAGGTCGAGGGCAGCACCGGGTCGGGTCGCTCAGGTGTCATGGAGACCTACGTACCCGCCCCGCCGCCTTTCGTGTCATCGCGCCCCCTGCACGGACGCAGGGGCGTGTCTTTCGCGGGACACGCCCCTGCGTCCCTAGACCGGCCGCTGCAACACCGTCAGGCTCCGGTCCAGCAGGATCAGCCGGTCCCCGGCCTGCACCTTCGCGGCCGGGACCGGGGGCACTCCCTCCG
Organism: Streptomyces marokkonensis; assembly: GCF_039539045.1. Taxonomy (NCBI): domain Bacteria; kingdom Bacillati; phylum Actinomycetota; class Actinomycetes; order Kitasatosporales; family Streptomycetaceae; genus Streptomyces; species Streptomyces marokkonensis. The sequence goes on along the minus strand of NZ_BAABCQ010000038.1, from coordinate 22,912 downwards.
ACAGGGCGGTGTCGACGACCACCTCCCACTGCCGGCCGTGGTCGACCGGCACCACGAAGTCCAGCGGCTTCGGCGAGGCGTTGAACATCAGCAGGAACGAGTCGTCGGCGATGCGCTCCCCGCGCGCGCCGGGCTCCGAGATCGCGTTGCCGTTCAAGAACACCGTGAGCGCCGACGCCCGCGCCGAGTTCCAGTCCCGCTGGGCCATCTCCGCTCCCTCGGGGGTGAACCAGGCGATGTCCGACAGCTCGTCGTGGGTGCCTTCCACGGGGCGTCCGTGGAAGAAGCGGCGTCTGCGGAAGACCGGGTGGTCCTTGCGCAGCCAGACCATCGCACGGGTGAACTCCAGCAGCCCGGTGCCGGAGCCGTCGCCGTCGCCGTCACCGTCGCCGTCTCCGTCCGGCCACGCCACCCACGCCAGCTCGTTGTCCTGGCAGTAGGCGTTGTTGTTGCCCCGCTGGGTGCGGGCGAACTCGTCACCGTGACTGATCATCGGCACGCCCTGGGAGAGCAGCAGGGTGGCGATGAGGTTCCGCATCTGCCGCGCCCGCAGCTCCAGCACCGCCGGGTCGTCGGTGTCGCCCTCGACGCCGCAGTTCCAGGACCGGTTGTGGCTCTCGCCGTCCCGGTTGTCCTCGCCGTTGGCGTGGTTGTGCTTGTCGTTGTACGCCACCATGTCGTGCAGGGTGAAGCCGTCGTGGCAGGTCACGAAGTTGATCGAGGCCAGCGGGCGGCGGCCGTCGTCCTGGTAGAGGTCGGAGGACCCGGTCAGCCGGGACGCGAACTCCGCCAGCGTGCGCTGCTCACCGCGCCACAGGTCCCGCACCGTGTCCCGGTACTTGCCGTTCCACTCGGTCCACAGAGGGGGGAAGTTGCCCACCTGGTAGCCGCCCTCGCCGACGTCCCACGGCTCGGCGATCAGCTTGACCTGCGAGACCACGGGGTCCTGCTGCACCAGGTCGAAGAACGACGACAGCCGGTCCACCTCGTGGAACTGCCGGGCCAGGGTGGCGGCGAGGTCGAAGCGGAAGCCGTCGACGTGCATCTCGGTGACCCAGTACCGCAGCGAGTCCATGATCATCTGGAGGACGTGCGGGGACCGCATGAGCAGGGAGTTCCCGGTGCCCGTGGTGTCCGTGTAGTAGCGGGGGTCGTCGGCCAGCCGGTAGTAGGAGGGGTTGTCGAGGCCCTTGAAGGACAGCGTCGGACCCAGGTGGTTGCCCTCGGCGGTGTGGTTGTAGACGACATCGAGGATGACCTCGATCCCTGCCTCGTGCAGCGCCTTCACCGCCGACTTGAACTCCAGCACCTGCTGACCGCGGTCGCCCCAGGAGGCGTAGGCGTTGTGCGGGGCGAAGAAGCCGATCGTGTTGTAGCCCCAGTAGTTGTTCAGGCCCATGTCCACCAGGCGGTGGTCGTTGACGAACTGGTGTACCGGCATCAGCTCCAGCGCGGTCACCCCCAGCTCGGTGAGGTGCTCGATCAGCGCCGGGTGGGCGAGGGCCGCGTAGGTGCCGCGCAGCTCCTCGGGGAGCCCGGGGTGCCGCATGCTCAGGCCCTTCACGTGGGCCTCGTAGATCACCGTGTGGTGGTACTCCGTCCGGGGGCGCCGGTCGTCGCCCCAGTCGAAGTACGGGTTGACCACGACCGACGTCATCGAGTGCGGTGCCGAGTCCAGGTCGTTGCGCCGGCCGGGGTCGCCGAAGTGGTAGCCGTACACCTCCTCGCCCCACTGGACCGAGCCACTGATCGCACGCGCGTACGGGTCGAGGAGCAGCTTGGCGCTGTTGCAGCGCAGCCCGCGCTCCGGAGCGTACGGGCCGTGCGCGCGGTAGCCGTACCGCTGCCCCGGCATCACGCCCGGCACGTACGCGTGCCGTACGAACGCGTCGCTCTCCCGTAACTCGATCGCGGTCTCCGAGCCGTCGTCGTGCAGCAGACACAGCTCTACTCGGTCGGCGGCCTCCGTGAAGACCGCGAAGTTGGTGCCGGCGCCGTCGTACGTGGCACCGAGTGGATACGCCTCTCCAGGCCATACCTGCATGGACACGACTCTTTCAGGTGTACGGCGCCGGTGCGGACGCCTTGGGTCCGAGTCCCCCGGAAGTCTCCCCGAAAGTGAGGCGACCACCTGGCACGTACGTCCTCCTACCCGCCCCTCGGCGTTCTCCTCGGCAAGTGCCCCGGTGGGGGCGCGAGGAAGTCTTCCCCGTACCGGGCGGCGTCACCGCTATGAATCCGCTCACTCCCCTGTGTCCGGCGGACCGGAACGGTCCCGGGGATCACGGTCGTTGGGAAAACCGGCCGGTCCATCGGGCTGCACCGCGGACCGCTCGCGGAGTACCCTTCCTTGATCGTTGAGACGGGGTCTGACCGGTAGTGCTCCGGGGGAGCGGAAGGCGGTGCGCGGGTGGGCTCGGGAGGGCTGGAGCTGCCTCCTGGTGACGAAGGTCACCAGGAGAACTCCACGGACGTCCCGCCCGGTGCGGTGTCCCTGGCGCGGCCGATGAGCGCGGGCGCGATCGGTCCGGAGCTGGACTGGGACACCGACGCCTGGCACGAGGTGCGCACCCGTGCGCAGCGGGCCGGCCGGGCCTACATCTGGCTCAACCTCGTCGAACAGCGGCTGCGCGCGGTCGTGGCCGCCGTCCTCAGGCCGGTCTACGAACCCGTGCACGGCGACGAGTGGGTGGTCGCCGCCGCGGGACCCGCCGGCCAGGAGTGGGTGCAGCGGGCCGTCGCCGTCCGCGAGGTCAGCCGCCGCAAGGGCTACCTGCTCGACCCGGCCGACGACAACGTCCTCAGCTTCCTCACCCTGCCGCAGCTGCGCGAGCTGATGGTCCAGCACTGGCCCTGCTTCGAGCCGTACCTGGACGAGCGCCGCGACGTGGAACTCGCCCTGGACGAGCTGGAGGTCACCCGCAACGTCGTCTCCCGCAACCGGGCGTTGTCCGAGGCGGTGCTGAACCAGGCCGAGCGCGCCTCGGCGCGGCTGCTGGAGGTCCTCGGCGCGGGCGGCGACGTGCCGGCCACGCGGCGGCTGCCGGTCGACGCCGTGGAGGACCTGGTAGGCGACCGCTACGCCGACGTGGTCGCCGTGCACTCGGACCGGGTGCGGCTGCTGCGCCAGTTTCCGGCGGAGGACATCTTCGGCAGCGCGCGACGGCTGGACGCCCTCGGTATCGGCCTCAACCTGCTCGTGCAGAACTTCTCCGGCCGCCGCCTGCTCCGGCTGGCCGAGTCGGGCGGCCGGGTGCGGCTGCTCTTCCTGAACCCGGCCTCCAGCGCGATCAAGCGCCGGGAGCGTGAACTCGGCATCAAGCGGGGCGAGCTGAGCCGCGCCGTGGAGATGAACATCCTGCACATGCGCCGGGTGCGCTCGAGGCTGCGGGACCCGGGCGCGTTCGAGATCCAGGTCTTCGACGAGACACCGCGCTTCACGGCCTACCTCGTCGACGGGGACGGCGTCGACGGCATCGCGGTCGTGCAGTCCTATCTGCGCCGGACGCGGGGGATGGAGGCGCCGGTGCTCGTCCTGCGGAACGGGCGGAACGGCGGCAAGGTGGTGAAGTCGGACCAGGTCGACGAAGGCGGACTTTTCCCCACCTATCGCGAGGAGTTCGAGCTGATGTGGGCGGATTCGCGTCCGGTGTCGTGAGCGTCGGCGCCGGGTCCGGAGCCGGACCGGGCGGGGGCCGGGCGGGGGGCCGGGTGTTGGGCGGGGTGCGGGGCCGGGGGTGGGGCCGGCCCCGGGCGTAAGCGGAATGCGATCCTCTGGTTGTCAGTGGCCCATGGGAAGGTGGAGACCACTGGGGGAACGCACCACCAAGAAGGGGGACCGCCCATGGGCTGGCACCGGGAGCTGCTGATCGGCTTCGACCTGGAGACGACGGGCACCGATCCGTGTGAGGCACGCATCGTCACGGGGGCCGTGATCGAGGTCGTGGGCGGGGAACCGCGAGGACGCCGGGAGTGGCTGGCCGACCCCGGGGTGGAGATCCCGGCGGACGCGGTGGCGGTGCACGGCATCACCAACGAGCGGGCGGCCGGCGAGGGGCGGCCCGCCGACCAGGTCGCGGACGCCATCGCCGGTGTGCTCGCCGCCCACTGGAAGACGGGCGTCCCGGTCGTCGCCTACAATGCGGCCTTCGACCTCACTCTCCTCTCCGCCGAACTGCGACGCTACGGACTGCCGTCCCTGCGCGACCGCCTCGGCGGCCTGGACCCGGCCCCGGTCATCGACCCGTACACCATCGACCGTTCGGTCGACCGCTATCGCCGCGGCAAACGCAATCTGGAAGCCGTCTGCCGGGAATACGGCGTCCCGCTCGACGCCGCCCACGACGCCACGGCCGACGCCCTCGCCGCGGCCCGGCTGGCCTGCGCGATAGCCGGCCGCCACCCCAAGGTCGCGTCCCTCGGCCCGGCGGACCTGCACCACCGCCAGATCGAGTGGTACGCCGAGTGGGCGGCGGACTTCCAGAGCTTCCTGCGCCGCAAGGGCGACACCACGGCCGTCATCGACGGGAGATGGCCGGTGCGCGAACCGGCCGACGAGCGGGTCTGACCCGGTACCGGAAGGCTCGGTATCGGAAGGCTCGGTATCGGACGAGCCCGGTATCGGACGAGCCCGGTATCGGGAGTGGCCAGTACCGGAAACCCCTGGTATCGGAAACCCCGGTCCGCAAGCCCCCGTCAGGGACCGCGGGCCGGAAGGCGGCGCGCGGTCAGAACGGATACCACCGCACTGTCGGGTCCCCGTCCCGCAGCGACGCCACCCTGCGCTCGAACTCGGCCAGTGCCTTCGGGTTGCTGGGCGCGTGCTGGGCCACCCAGGCACAGCTGGCCGTCTCCCGGGCGCCGCGCAGCACCGCGCAGCCGTTCCACTCCCGTACGTCCCAGCCGTAGGTCGCGGTGAAGGCGTCGTGTGCCTCGGCGGGCAGCCCGTAGCGGTCCCGGCTGAGCGCCATCACCACCAGGTCGTGCTCCCGCAGGTCGGCGGAGAAGGTCTCCAGGTCGACCAGGACCGGCCCGTCGGGTCCCACGTGCACGTTGCGCGGCAGCGCGTCGCCGTGGATCGGGCCCGGCGGAAGATGGGGGACGAGCGCGGCGGCGGCCGTCGCGAAGCCGTCCCGCCGCTCGCGCAGGTACGCGGCGTCCGCGGGGTCGATCACGTCGCCCGCGAGTCGCAGCCAGCGTTCCACACCGCCCAGCAGTTCGCGGGGCGGCAGCTCGAAGGAGGGGGAGGGCAGCGCGTGGACCAGCCGGAGCAGCGCGGCCACGTCCCGCGGCTCGGCGGGCCGCACCGGGTCGGGCAGCCGCTGCCACACGGTCACCGGGTGCCCGTCGACGAACAGCGCAGTCGGGTCGGCCGCCCGCACCGCCGGCACCCCGGCCTCCTCCAGCCACACCGCGACGGCCAGTTCCCGGCGTGCGCGGCCGAGGAGCTCGGCGTCGCGGCCCACCTTGACGGCCAGGCCACCGGCGGCGAACACCGCGTTCTCGCCGAGGGCGAGCAGCCGCGCCTCCCGTGCCCGGCCGGGCAGCACCCCCGCCGCGGCCAGCACCTCCCGCGCCCGTGCCTCGTCCATCGTTGTGTGCCTCCGTGTCCGTCATGTCCGGCGGATTCCCGCCAACCGTCGGCCAGTGTCGCATTCGCACAGGTGGGAGCGTGTGCGAGGTGTCTTGACGGGGCACGGCGCCTTCACGACCATGGCCAGGCCCGCTCGAGCCGTGCAAAGGGGCTGATTGCGTGACATTGGTGACCGAGCCGAGCAGACCGGCGCGTCGCGCGCCCGGCCGGGACCGGCAGCGGCGCGGCCCCGACCACGGCGCCTGGTTCCTGGTGCTGCCCGCGCTGATCCCCATCCTGGTCCTCAGCGTCGGGCCGCTGCTCTACGGCGTCCTGCTGGCGTTCACCGACGCCCAGTCGGGTCGGACGCAGCCCACCCAGTGGGTCGGCACCCTGAACTTCCAGGACCTGATGCGGGACACGCTGTTCTGGGAGTCGTTCCGCATCGGGCTGCTGTGGGCCGTCGGGGTGACGGTGCCGCAGTTCCTGCTCGCGCTCGGCCTCGCCCTGCTGCTCAACCAGAACCTGCGGATGCGCTGGCCGGCCCGCGCCCTGGCGATCGTTCCCTGGGCGATGCCCGAGGTCGTCGTCGGCATCATGTGGCGGCTGGTCTACAACCCGGACGCGGGCATCCTCAACGAGACCCTGCGCGACCTCGGTCTCGGCGACGGCCGGGACTGGCTCAGCGGCCTCGCCACCGCGCTGCCCGCGGTCATCGTCGTCGGAATCTGGGCCGGCATGCCCCAGACCACGGTCGCCCTGCTCGCCGGACTCCAGAACACCCCGCGCGAGCTGCACGAGGCCGCCGCCGTCGACGGTGCCGGAGCCTGGCGCCGCTTCCGCACGGTCACCTGGCCCGCCCTGAGACCCGTCGCGCTCGCCATCACCGCGCTCAACCTGATCTGGAACTTCAACTCCTTCGCCCTGGTCTACGTGCTGACCAACGGCGGACCGGGTGGCAGGACCCGGCTGCCCATGCTCTTCGCCTACGAGGAGGCCTTCCGCTACGGGCAGTTCGGCTACGCCGCGGCGATGGGATGCGTCATGGTCGCCGTGATCTCGGTCCTGCTGGCCGTCTTCCTCGCCGGCCGGCTCAAAGGCGGACTCAGGAGCCAACCCAAGGGTCGGCCCGCGGGAGGTGACGAGGCATGAGGACCTCGACAGGGGCCCGCGTGGGCCAGTACGCCGCGCTGCTCGCGTATCTCGTCTTCCTGGCCTTCCCGTTCCTCTGGCTCGTCTCCACCGCGTTCAAGCCACCGCAGGAGCTGGCAAGCCTCCACCCCACCTGGATCCCACAAAACCCCACCCTCGACAACTTCCGGCAGGCCTTCGACGAACAGCCGCTGCTGCGAGCCGCCCTCCACTCGCTGCTCGCCGCGCTCGGCGCCGCGGTGGTCGCCGTCGTGATCGCGACGCCGATGGCATACGTCATGGCCCGGCGCCGCGGCCGGCTCACCAAGGCGGCCACCGGGTGGGTCGTGGTCAGCCAGGCCTTTCCCTTCGTCCTGCTGATCATCCCGCTCTTCCTGGTCCTGAAGAACCTCCGACTGATCAACTCCGTACCGGGGCTGGTCATGGTGTACGTCGTGTGGTCGCTGCCGTTCGCGCTCTGGATGCTCGCCGGGTACGTCCGGGCGGTGCCGGCCGAGCTGGAGGAGGCGGCGGCGGTCGACGGCGCCGGGCGGCTGCGGACGCTGGTGTCGGTCACCGCGCCGCTGCTCGCGCCGGGGATCGTGGCGACGGCCCTGTTCGCCTTCATCACCGCGTGGAACGAGTTCTTCTTCGCGCTGGTGCTGCTGAAGACACCGGAGAAGCAGACCCTGCCGGTGATCCTCACCCACTTCATCGGCGCCGAGGGCGTCGCGGACCTCGGCCCGCTCGCGGCGGCCGCCTTCCTCGCGACGCTGCCCTCGCTGGTGGTCTTCGCCCTCATCCAGCGCCGGATCACGGGCGGCATGCTCGCCGGGGCGGTGAAGGGCTGATGCGGGCACGCACGAGGATCATCACCCTGCTCGCCTCCCTCGCCCTGCTGCTCGCCGGCTGCTCGGGCGGCGGCGACGGGGCGGACGACGGCCGGATCACCCTGCGCTTCCAGTCCCTGGCCTGGCAGGAGGAGTCCGTGGCGGCCACCAGGGAACTGGTGCGGGAGTGGAACACCACCCACCCGGACGTGCGCGTCGAGTACGTCCAGGGCAGCTGGGACAGCGTCCACGACCAGCTCCTCACCTCCTTCGAGGGCGGCGAGGCGCCCGACATCATCCACGACGCCTCCGACGACCTCGCGGACTTCGCCCACGGCGGCTACCTCGCCGACCTGACCGACCTGCTGCCGGGACGGCTGAGGTCGGACATCCCGCAGCGCAGTTGGGAGACGGTCACCTTCGGCGACGGCGTCTACGGCGTTCCGTTCCTCCAGGAGCCACGGGTGCTGATCGCCAACGCCGACCTGCTGCGGACGTCGGGCGTCCGGATCCCCACGCCCGAACACCCCTGGAGCTGGCCCGAGTTCCGGCAGGTGACGAAGCGGCTCAGCGGCGACGGGAGATACGGAGTGGCCTGGCCGCTCAAGGAGCCCGTGTCCGCCACGCTCAACCTGTCGCTGTCCACCGGCGGGAAGCTGTTCCACCGGGGAGCGGACGGGAAGGTCACCGTCCGGTTCGAGGCGGGCGACCAGGTGGTGCCCCGCACCATCCACGGCCAGGTCAACACGGACCACAGTGCCTCCTCCACCACCCTCGGCAGCGGCGGCTCCGACACCCTGCCCGGCTTCTTCGCGGGCAAGTACGCGATGGTGCCGCTCGGCTTCTCCTACCGCCAGCAGATCCAGCAGCAGGCACCCGAGGGCTTCGACTGGCAGGTGTTGCCCGCCCCGGCCGGCGCCGAAGGGCTCACCCAGGGCGTCAGCCCGCAGACCCTCTCGATCGCCGAGGACAGCCCGCACAAGATGCAGGCCGCCGCGTTCGTCGACTTCCTCCTCCAGCCGGACAACATGGTGCGCCTGGCCCTCGGCGACTGGATGCTGCCCACCGGTACCGAGGCGCTGAAGGACCCGGCCCTGCACACCGCCGAGCACGGCTGGGCCACGGGCATCGCCCTCGCCGGGCAGCTGCGTACGGCGCCCGCGCAGTCCGTGAGGGGCTATCCCGAATGGAAGGACAAGGTGGCCACCCCCGCGCTCCAGGAGTACTACAGCGGAGCGATCGACCTGGAGGAGCTGCGCAGCCGCCTGGAGAAGGACGGAAACCTCGTCCTCGCCCGCTATCAGCGCTGACGCCGAACCTGCGGGAAAAGGTGTTGTACGAGACGTCTCGTCTCGGCTACATTCTCCGCATGACCAGTCCCGCTCACATCGCCATGTTCTCCATCGCCGCGCACGGGCACGTGAATCCCAGTCTGGAGGTGATCCGCGAGCTCGTCGCGCGAGGGCACCGGGTGACGTACGCGATCCCGCCGCTCTTCGCGGAGAAGGTCGCCGAGACGGGCGCCGAACCCAAGCTGTGGAACAGCACGCTCCCCGGCCCCGACGCCGACCCGGAGGCCTGGGGGACCACACTGCTGGACAACGTCGAGCCGTTCTTCCACGACGCCGTCCAGGCGCTCCCGCAGCTCATCGAGGCGTACCGGGGCGACGAGCCGGATCTCGTCCTGCACGACATCACCTCCTACCCGGCCCGCGTTCTCGGCCACCGCTGGAACGTGCCGGTGGTCTCCCTCTCGCCGAACCTGGTGGCCTGGGAGGGGTACGACAAGGAGATCGGCGAGCCGATGTGGGAGGAGCCGCTGAAGACCGAACGCGGCCAGGCCTACTACGCCCGTTTCCGTGCCTGGCTGGAGGAGAACGGGATCACCGTGCACCCCGACGTGTTCACCAGCTACCCCGACCGCTCCCTGGTGTTGATCCCCAAGGCCCTCCAGCCGAACGCCGACCGGGTCGACGAGAAGACGTACACCTTCGTCGGCGCCTGCCAGGGCGACCGCTCCGCCGAGGGGGAGTGGCAGCGTCCCCACGGCGCCGAGAAGGTCGTCCTGGTCTCCCTCGGGTCGTCCTTCACCAAGCAGCCGGCCTTCTACCGGGAGTGCGTCGAGGCCTTCGGTGGGCTGCCCGGCTGGCACGTGGTGCTCCAGGTCGGCAAGCACGTCGACGCCGCCGAGCTGGGCGACCTACCGGACAACGTCGAAGTCCGGTCCTGGGTGCCTCAGTTGGCGATCCTCAAGGAGGCCGACCTGTTCGTCACCCACGCGGGTGCGGGCGGCAGCCAGGAAGGGCTGGCCACCGCCACACCGATGATCGCCGTGCCGCAGGCCGTGGACCAGTTCGGCAACGCGGACATGCTCCAGGGGCTCGGCGTCGCACGCCACCTGCCGACCGAGGAGGCCACCGCCGAGGCGCTGCGCACCGCCGCCCTCGCCCTGGTCGACGACCCGGAGGTGGCCCGGCGCCTGGCGGAGCTCCAGGCCCGGATGGCCAAGGAGGGCGGCACCCGACGGGCCGCCGACCTGATCGAGGCGGAACTGGCCGCGGCACGGGCCTGACCGCCACAGGGGAGAGAGCACCGAAGCAGAAGACGCGGCAGAAGAAGGGCCCGTCGGTCGCTGGGAGGACTCCCGGGAACCGAGGGGCCCTTCGGCTCTCAGCCTTACGGGCCGTGGGTGAGGTCCGGCAGCAGTACGCGGCGGTGATCGACGCGCCCCCGCGCGACCCTTCCGCAGACTTGTTGAATAAGTCACAGGCGTGCGCAGTGGTTGAACCTTGGACACCGCATCGGCGAGAGTGGCGCGCACGTCCGCCCGGTGCGTGGACGCGGCCGTCGTGCCCACCCCCACGGGGCACGACGGCCGCACTATGGTGTGCGCATGACGACGACGTACGCGGCGCTGCTGCGCGGGATCAACGTGGGTGGCACGAAGAAGCTCCCGATGGCCGGACTGCGCGCGCTCCTGACGGACCTCGGCCATGACGCCGTACGCACCCACCTCCAGAGCGGGCAGGCCGTGTTCGCGTCCGGCCACGGGGACGAGAAGTCCCTGGCCGCCGAGTTGGCGGAGGCGATCGAGGAACGCTTCGGCTTCGCGGTGGACGTGATCGTGCGCGACCACGCCTATCTCAAGGCGGTCGCCGAGGCGTGCCCGTTCCCGGCCGCCGACCTGGAGGCCAAGCAGCTGCACGTCACCTACTTCTCCGCGCCGGTCGCCGCCGAGCGCTTCGAGACGGTCGACCGGCCGGCCTTCCTCCCCGAGGAGTTCCGCCTCGGCGACCGGGCCCTGTACCTGTACGCGCCGAACGGCCTCGGCCGCTCGAAGCTCGCCGAGGCCCTGGCGCGACCCCGCGTGAACAAGGGCCTGATCGCCACCACCCGCAACTGGAACACCGTCGTCAAGCTCGTGGAGCTGACCGGGGCCTGAGCGGCCCCTGCCGAGGAACCCGGGGTTCAGGCCCCGACCGCCGTCAGCGCCGGCATCCGTGCCTCGTCGTACCGGTCCAGCACCACCCGCGCCACCTCCGGCGAGGGACCGAGGACGTCCGCCAGTACGTCGGCCTCGGCAGCGCCCCGCGCGATGCGGTCCGGCAGGAAGCCCGGGGCCAGGACGTACGGTGCCACGGCGACGCGGGCGCAGCCCGACTCCCGCAGCTCCCGCACCGCGTCCTCGGTGCGCGGAAGGGATGCGGAGGCGAACGCGGGCCGCACGGCGCACCAACCGGTGTGCCGCCACTCCCGCGCGATTTCTGCGATCACCGCGATCGCCTCCGGGTCGGTGGACCCCGCCGAGGCCAGCACGACCCCGGTCGAGGACTTGTCGGCGGGCGTCAGACCCGCCTCGTACAGGCGCCGCTCCAGCGCGGAGCGCAGCAGTGGGGACGGGCCGAGCACCTCGGCCTGCCGGATTCGCAGCCGCGGGGGCGCGTCCGCGAGGACCGCCGGGATGTCCGCCTTGGCGTGGAAGGCGCGGGTCAGCAGCAGCGGCAGCGCCACGACGTCCCGCACTCCCTCCGTCTCCAGGGACTCCAGTACCCCCTGCACCGAGGGGACGTTGAAGTCCAGGAAGCCGGTCTCCACCCGTACCTCCGGGCGCAGAGACCTGACCCGGCGCACCAGGGCGTGCACGGTCGCGGCGTGTCGCGGGTCGCGGCTGCCGTGGGCAATGACGAGGAGAACCGGCGCGGACATGATGGCTGTCAGCTCCTCACCAGCAGACCGCGGCTGCGCAGCACCCACCGCTCCAGCGGGCTGAAGATCAGCAGGTCGATCGCGATGCCGACGAACAGGATCAGCAGGATGGCCTCGAACACCATCGCCATGTCGCTGGCGTTGCGGCCGTTCTCCAGCAACTGGCCGAGGCCCACGCCGAGGTCGGGGAAGGACGCGATGATCTCGGCGGCCATCAGCGAGCGCCAGGAGAACGCCCAGCCCTGCTTCAGGCCCGCCACATAGCCGGGCAGCGCGGCGGGCAGCACGATGTGCCAGGTGCCCTTCAGCCCCGTCGCGCCCAGCGTGCGGCCCGCGCGGAGGAAGATCGGGGACACCTGGTCGACGCCGGAGACCAGGCCGTTCGCGATGGACGGCACCGCGCCCAGCAGGATGACGGCGTACATCATCGAGTTGTTCAGGCCCAGCCAGATCACGGCCGGCGGCACCCAGGCCACCGACGGCAGCGACTGGAGGCCGGACAGGATCGGGCCGATCGCCGCGCGTACGAACTTCACCCGCGCCACCAGCAGTCCCAGCGGGGTGCCGATCAGCAGGGCGAAGCAGAAGCCGAGCAGGCCGCGCGAGACGCTGGTCCAGATGTAGCCGAGCAGTTCGCCCTGAAGCCAGGCCTGGTGGACCACGTCCCACACGTCGGACGGGGCGGGCAGCTTGGTCGGGTCGTCGACGATCTCGAAGGAGACGAGTCCCTGCCACACCGCGATCACCAGGAGAACGGCGACGGTGGGCGGCAGGATCTTCTCCACGAAGGTCTGCCGGAAGGGTGTGCGGCCCTGCTGCACCGTCTCCAGCGCGTCCAGGCCCGCCTCCAGACCGGCGAGATCGCCGCCGTCCCCGGGGCCTTTGCCGCCGGGGACGCCGTCCTTGGCGCCGCCTCCCTGGGAGCGCTTCGTGTCAGTGCTGGCCATGGCGGCGGATCTCCCCACGCAGTTCTTCGGTGATCTCGACGGAGAGCTCCGCCACGGCGGTGTCCTCGATGCGGCGCGGATGCGGGATGCCGACCGTCCACTCGCGGGCCACGCGCCCGGGACGGGAGGACAGCAGCACCACCCGCTCGGCGAGCCGCACGGCCTCGCGGACGTTGTGCGTGACGAACAGGACGGAGAGCCGCGTCTCGCGCCAGATCCGGGTCAGTTCGTCGTGCAGCACGTCCCGCGTGATGGCGTCCAGCGCCGCGAACGGCTCGTCCATCAGCAGCAGCCGGCTCTCCTGGGCGAGCGCCCGGGCCATCGCGACCCGCTGGCGCATACCGCCCGACAGCTCGTGCACCCGCTTGCCGTACGCGCCCTTCAGCCGGACGAGTTCGAGCAGTTCCTCCGCCTTGTCGCGGCGCTCGGACTTGGGCACCCCCCGCAGCTTCAGGGCGAGTTCGATGTTCTTGCCCGCGGTCAGCCACGGGAACAGGGCGTGCTCCTGGAACATCAGGGCCGGCCGCCCGTCCGTGCTGATCGCGCCGGCGCTCGGCTTGTCCAGCCCCGCCACCAGGTTCAGCAGCGTGGACTTCCCGCAGCCGGAGGCCCCCAGGAGGGTGACGAACTCGCCGGGCGCGACATCGAGGGTGATGTCGTCCAGCACGAGCTGCCGCCCGGCGGGGCCCGGAAACGACTTGGAGACGTGCTCGATCCGGGCGGCGTGCGTGACCGCCGCGGTGCCCTCGTCGGCCTTGGCGAGGGTGGTGGTCGTGGCCATGGTCGTCACCTCCTGGGGAATGGTCGGGATCCGGGCCTACTGGACGCCGAGACCGGCGTCGTCGACCGCGGGTTCGCCCTTGGCCTCGAGGACCTTGTTGAGCAGCGTGAGGTCGTAGATGCCCTCGAGGCCGGGCTCCTCCAGCAGGCCGGCCGTGACGGCGTGCTCCGCCTGGGCGCCGAGGGTGGCGGCCAGCGGGTCGTCGGTCAGCCGGATCGACTTCCACGCCGGGTCCAGGACGTCGGCCGGCAGCGCCTTGCCGGTGTCCCTCTCCAACTGCTTGTTCGCCGCGGCCTTGGCCTCGTCGGGATGGGCCCCGATCCACTCGTTGGTGTCCACGGAGGCCCTCAACACCGCCTCCACGGCTTTCGGGTGCTCCTCGAGGAACTCCTGCCGCACGATGATGTTCGTGATCACGAACTCCTCGTCCGGCCACAGCGCCGACTCGTCCAGCAGTACCTCGCCGCCCTGGGCGACCAGCCGGGACGCGGTGGGCTCCGGCACCCACGCCCCGTCGACGGAGCCGGACTTGAAGGCGTTCGGGGTCACCTTGTTGTCACTGCGGACGACCGTCACGTCGCCCCTGCCGCTCTGCGCGTCGACCTTCCAGCCCTGCTCGGCGATCCAGTTGAGGAACGCGACGTCCTGTGTGTTGCCCAGCTGCGGGGTCGCGATGCGCTTGCCCTTGACGTCCTTCAGGGTCTTGATCTTGTCGGGGTTCACCACCAGCCTCACACCGCCGGAGGCCGAACCGCCGATGATCCGCAGGTTCTTGCCGTCCGACTTCGCGTAGCCGTTGATCGCCGGGGACGGGCCGATCCAGCCGATGTCGATCGAGCCGGAGTTCAGCGCCTCGATCTCGGACGGCCCCGCGTTGAACACCGCGTACTTCGCCTCGGTGGCGCCCAGCTCCTTCTGGAAGAAGCCCTTCTGGTTGCCGACCAGGGGAGTCGCGTGGGTGACGTTGCCGAAGTAGCCGATCCGGACGGAGTCGAGACCGTCGGTCTTCTCGGCGCCCGCCGCGACTTTCACGGTGTCGTCGTCCTTGGCCTGCGAGCCGTACCCGCAGCCGGCGAGGGCCAGCAGCGGGAGGGCGGCAAGGACCGCGAGGGTGCGGCACGGGGCGGTGGTGGCAGGCACGGGAGGTGGTCCTCTCGTTGGCCCGGCGGTCACGCCTGTCGGTTGGTCCGAGGTGTCAGGTCGTGGCCGGGAGATCGGCGGGTTCGCGTCTACGGCGGTGCGGGGTGAGGGCGCGCGAGCGGTGCGCGTACGTCAGCACGCACATCGCGCGACCCCGCCCTGCCCGCTGCCAAGAGCACCGCTGCCGACGCGGCCGCCCTCCTTCGCGAACGTGGAGTAGAAGTCGGGGGAGCCCATGCTCAGAAGTCCCACCCGTCGTCGGCTTCGTCCTTGACCGGCTCCGGCGTGGCGAAGGACTCGCCGGCCATGCCGGCCGTGAGCGTGGTGCCGTCGCTCGGGTCGATCAGGATGAACGAACCGGTGCGCCGTGAGTCGGCGTAGGAGTCGGCGGGCAGCGGCTCCGCCGTGCGGATCTTCACCCGGCCGATGTCGTTGGCGGCGAGCTGCCCGGGGTGCGGGTGCAGGGACAGGTCGTCCAGCGTGAGCCGGGCCGGGATGTCCTTGACGATCGCCTTGACCGTGCGGGTGCCGTGCTTGAGCAGCACCCGGTGGCCGACGGTGAGCGGCGCGTCGGCGACGTGGCACACGGTGGCCTCGACGTCCTGGGTGGTGGCCGGCGCGTCCTCGCGGGGCACGATCAGGTCGCCGCGCGAGACGTCGATGTCGTCCTGGAGCAGCAGCGTCACCGACTGCGGCGTCCAGGCGACGTCGACCGGCTCGCCGAGCAGGTCGATGCCGGACACCTTCGAGGTGCGGCCCGAGGGCAGCACGGTGACCTCGTCGCCGACCCGGAAGGTGCCGGCGGCGATCTGGCCCGCGTAGCCGCGGTAGTCGGGGTGCTCGGCGGTCCGCGGGCGGATCACGTACTGCACGGGCAGCCGGGCGTGGCAGTGCGCCAGGTCGTGGCTGACCGGGACGGTCTCCAGGTGCTCCAGCACGGTCGGGCCGCCGTACCAGTCCATGACCGCGGAAGGCTCCACCACGTTGTCGCCGGCGAGCGCCGAGATCGGGATCGCGGTGACCTCCGGGACGCCCAGCTCGGTCGCGTACGCCGTGAACTCCTCGGCGATGGCGGCGAACACGGGCTCCTTGTAGTCGACCAGATCCATCTTGTTCACGGCGAGGACGACGTGCGGCACCCGCAGCAGGGCGGCGATCGCGGCGTGCCGGCGGGTCTGCTCGACCACGCCGTTGCGGGCGTCGACGAGGATCACCGTCAGCTCGGCCGTGGAAGCGCCGGTGACCATGTTCCGGGTGTACTGCACGTGCCCGGGCGTGTCGGCCAGGATGAACCGGCGGCGCGGGGTGGCGAAGTAGCGGTAGGCCACGTCGATGGTGATGCCCTGCTCGCGCTCGGCCCGCAGGCCGTCGGTGAGCAGCGCGAGGTCCGGGGCCTCCTGGCCGCGGCTCGCGGAGGCCCGCTCGACGGCCTCCAGCTGGTCGACGAGGACCGACTTGGAGTCGTGCAGCAGACGGCCGACCAGGGTGGACTTGCCGTCGTCGACGGACCCGGCGGTGGCGAACCGCAGCAGGGTGGTCTCCGAAAGCTGCCAGGTCGCCGGCGGCTCGGTGGGTTCGGTGGTGCTGGTCATCTCTAGAAGTACCCCTCGCGCTTGCGGTCTTCCATCGCGGCCTCGGACATCTTGTCGTCGGCACGCGTGGCGCCGCGCTCGGTGAGCCGGGAGACGGCGATCTCGGCGATCACCTTCTCGATGCTGTCGGCGTCCGAGTCGACGGCTCCGGTGCAGGACATGTCGCCGACGGTGCGGTAGCGCACCCGCCGCTCGACCACGGTCTCGTCGTCCTTCGGACCGCCCCACTCGCCGGCCGTCAGCCACATGCCGCTGCGCCCGAAGACCTCGCGCTCGTGGGCGTAGTAGATGGCCGGCAGCTCGATGCCCTCGCGGGCGATGTACTGCCACACGTCGAGCTCGGTCCAGTTGGACAGCGGGAAGACCCGGACGTGCTCGCCGGGGGCGTGCCGGCCGTTGTACAGGTTCCACAGCTCGGGGCGCTGGCGGCGAGGGTCCCACTGGGAGAACTCGTCCCGCAGCGAGAACACCCGCTCCTTCGCCCGGGCCTTCTCCTCGTCGCGGCGCCCGCCGCCGAAGACGGCGTCGAACTTCTCCGCCTGGATCTTCTCGGTCAGCGGCAGCGTCTGCAGCGGGTTGCGGGTGCCGTCGGGGCGCTCCTTGAGCACCCCCCGGTCGATGTAGTCCTGCACGGAGGCGACGTGCAGCCGCAGCCCGTGCTTCTCCACCGTGCGGTCGCGGTAGTCGAGGACCTCGGGGAAGTTGTGCCCGGTGTCCACGTGCAGCAGGGAGAACGGCACCGCCGCGGGGGCGAACGCCTTCAGCGCCAAGTGCAGCATGAGGATCGAGTCCTTGCCGCCGGAGAAGAGGATCACCGGCCGCTCGAACTCGCCCGCCACCTCGCGGAAGATGTGCACGGCCTCGGACTCGAGGGCGTCGAGGTGGGAGAGGGCGTACGGGCCGGCCGAACCCTTCTCCACTGTGGCCACGGTCGTCGTCATGCCAGTCCCCTTTCGGTGAGCAGGGCGTGGACCGCCGCGGCGGACTCCTGGGCGGTCTGGTCCTGCGACTCGATGCGCAGGTCGGGCTTGACGGGCTCCTCGTACGGGTCGTCGACGCCGGTGAGCCCCGTCAGCTCACCTGCGGCCTGCTTGGCGTACAGGCCCTTCACGTCGCGCACCGAACACACCTCGACCGGGGTGGCCACGTGCACCTCCACGTAGGCCGTGCCGTTCGCCTCGTGGCGCCCGCGGACCGCGTCCCGGCTGTCCGCGTACGGCGCGATCACCGGGACCAGCGCCGTGACGCCGTTGCGGGCGAGCAGTTCGGCGACGAAGCCGATGCGCTGCACGTTGGTGTGCCGGTCCGCGCGGCCGAAGCCGAGGCCCGCCGAGAGGAACTCGCGGATCTCGTCGCCGTCCAGGACCTCGACGCGGTGGCCCTCCTCGCGGAGCCGGTCGGCCAGTTCGTGGGCGATGGTGGTCTTGCCGGCACTCGGCAGACCCGTGAGCCAGACGGTGGCTCCGCTCCTCACGTGGTTCTCCTGAATCTCGGTCGTCCCGGTCCCGGCGGTCCCGGTCCCGGTCGTCCCGGTGGTCGTCGTCATGTCAGCCGTGCAGTCCGCATTCGGTCTTGGAGCGGCCCGCCCAGCGCCCGGCGCGTGAGTCCTCGCCCTCCAGCACGCGGCGGGTGCAGGGCGCGCAGCCCACGGAGGCATAGCCGTCCATCAGCAGCGGGTTGGTGAGGACACCGTGCTCGGCGACGTACGTTTGCACATCTTCCTGTGACCACCGTGCGATCGGGGAGACCTTCACCTTCCCCCGCTTCTCGTCCCAGCCGACCACCGGAGTGTTCGCCCTGGTCGCGGACTCGTCGCGGCGCAGACCGGTCGCCCAGGCCTGGTAGCCCTCCAGGCCCTCCTCCAGCGGGCGCACCTTGCGCAGCGCGCAGCACAGGTCGGGGTCGCGGTCGTGCAGCTTCGGGCCGTACTCGGCGTCCTGCTCGGCGACCGTCCGGCGCGGGGTGAGCGTGATGACGTTGACGTCCATCACGGCCTCCACCGCGTCCCGGGTGCCGATGGTCTCCGGGAAGTGGTAGCCGGTGTCGAGGAACACCACGTCCACGCCGGGCAGGGCGCGGGAGGCGAGGTGGGCGACGACCGCGTCCTCCATCGAGGAGGTCACGCAGAAGCGGCTGCCGAACGTCTCGGCGGCCCACCGGAGGATGTCCAACGCGGAGGCGTCCTCCAGCTCGCGGCCCGCCCGCTCGGCGAGCGCCTTGAGGTCCTCGGTCGTACGTTCTTCTTGAACCACCGTCATATCGATTCCGCTCCCGTGGAGTTGGGCTGAACGCCTCGGGCGAGCAGCCCGAGGAACCTCAGCTGGAATGCGCGGTTGCACGCCCCGCATTCCCAGGCGCCGTGACCTTCCTCGTGGGGACGGAGGTCCTCGTCGCCGCAGTAGGGGCAGTAGAAGGGCGCGGCGCGCTCGCTCACGACAGGGCCTCCTCGGAGGCGCGGGTCGCCCAGGTGGCGAAGCGCTCGCCGTCCTCGCGCTCGGCCTGGTAGCGGGTCAGGACGCGCTCCACGTAGTCCGGCAGTTCCTCCGCCGTGACCTTCAGGCCGCGCACCTTGCGGCCGAAGCTCGCCTCCAGGCCGAGTGCGCCGCCCAGGTGCACCTGATAGCCCTCGACCTGCTCGCCCCGGTCGTTCAGCATCAGCTGGCCCTTGAGACCGATGTCCGCGGTCTGGATACGGGCGCAGGCGTTCGGGCAGCCGTTGAGGTTGATGGTGAGGGGCTCGTCGAACTCCGGGAGCCGGCGCTCCAGCTCGTCGATCAGCGAGGCGCCGCGTGCCTTGGTCTCGACGATGGCGAGCTTGCAGAACTCGATGCCGGTGCAGGCCATGGTGCCGCGCCGGAAGGTGGAGGGCCGGGCGGTGAGGTCCAGTGCCTCCAGGGACTCCACCAGGGACTCGACCCGCCCCTCCTCGACGTCGAGGACGATCATCTTCTGCTCGACCGTGGTGCGCACGCGGCCCGAGCCGTGCGCCTCCGCCAGGTCGGCGACCTTCGTCAGGATCGTGCCGTCGACGCGGCCGACGCGCGGGGCGAAGCCGACGTAGTAGCGGCCGTCCCGCTGCCGGTGCACGCCGATGTGGTCGCGCCAGCGGCTGGTCGGCTCGGCGGGCGCCGGGCCGTCGGTCAGCTTCCGCTTCAGGTACTCGTCCTCCAGCACCTGGCGGAACTTCTCCGTGCCCCAGTCGGCGACCAGGAACTTCAGGCGGGCGCGGTTGCGCAGTCGCCGGTAGCCGTAGTCGCGGAAGATCGACAGGACGCCCTCGTAGACGTCGGGGACGTCGTCGATCGGCACCCAGGCGCCGAGGCGCACGCCCAGCTTCGGGTTGGTGGACAGGCCGCCGCCGACCCACAGGTCGAAGCCCGGCCCGTGGTCGGGGTGTTCGACGCCGACGAAGGCCACGTCGTTGATCTCGTGCACCACGTCCAGCACCGGTGACCCGGAGATCGCGGTCTTGAACTTCCGGGGGAGGTTCGAGTACGCCGGGTTGTTCAGGACCCGGCGCTTCATCTCCTCCAGGGCCGGCGTGCCGTCGATGATCTCGTCCTCGGCGATGCCCGCGACCGGGGAGGCGATCATGACGCGGGGCGTGTCGCCGCAGGCGGTGACCGTGGACAGGCCGACGGCCTCCAGTCGCTCCCAGATCTCGGGAACGTCCTCGATGCGGATCCAGTGGTACTGGACGTTCTGCCGGTCGGTGATGTCGGCCGTACCGCGCGCGAACTCCTGGGAGATCTCGCCGATGACGCGCAGCTGTGCGGTGGTCAGCGCGCCGCCGTCGACGCGTACCCGCAACATGAAGTAGCTGTCGTCCAGCTCCTCCGGCTCCAGGACGGCCGTCTTTCCGCCGTCGATGCCCTGCTTGCGCTGGGTGTACAGCCCCCACCAGCGCATTCGTCCACGCAGGTCGCTGGGGTCGATCGAGTCGAAACCCCGCTTGGAGTAGATCGTCTCAATACGTGTCCGCACATTGAGACCGTCGTCGTCCTTCTTGACTTGCTCGTTGCCGTTGAGCGGGGTGAAGTGACCGACCGCCCACTGGCCCTCGCCGCGGTGACGGCTCACCTTGCGGCGGGGGGTCGCGGCAGCAGGTTTCGGCGGCGTGGCGGCCATGGTTGACACGTCCTTCAAGGCAGACGGAAAGCGACTCTGACCTGCACGCATGGCGCATGGCACACGTGTGGTGTCCCAGCGCGTCATTGCGTGGGAGTCAGGTGAATGGGGGAAATCCGATGGTGCTGGAGAAGGCTCTCAGCGGACCGGACAGATGGCGCTGGACATGCGGCCGAGGTCGACGTGCCGCCGACTCACCAAGGCAATTCCAGTTCCAGGCATGGCGGAAGCCTGGCACGGCGATCTGGACGCAGTCCAGCTTTGTCCAAAACGCGGACACCCCTGTCTCGCAGAGCAAGACAGAGGTGTTGTGGGTCACAGTGCGGCCCTCCGGTGGAGGGGGCGGTCGGCCGGTCGGTCAGGCGGGGAACGCTCCGGGCCAGGGCCCCGGTGTGGCCACCTCCGCCTCCTCCTCGACCTTGGTGTCGAACAGGCGGAAGCCGCGGCGCTGGTAGTTGTCCATCGCGTACGGGCCGTCCTTGCTGCAGGTGTGCAGCCACACCCGCTTGGTCGTGGCCAGCCCGGGCCACCGGTCCGCCAGGTCCCAGGCGCGGGCGGCGCCGTACGAGAGCAGGTGGCCGCCGATGCGCCGGCCCCGGAAGGCCGGGATGAGGCCGAAGTACTCGATCTCCACGACCCCGTCGTCCCCGGACGTCAGTTCCACGTATCCGGCGGGAGTGCCGTGGTCGTGGGCGACCCAGGTCTCCACGCCGGCCCGCTCCAGGTGTTCCCGCCAGCGCGCGTGGCTCCAGCCGAGCCGGTCCGTCCAGCGGATGTCGCCGCCCACCGAGGCGTACAGGAAGCGGCTGAACTCGGGGGAGGGCACCTCGGCGCGGACGATCCGGACGTCCCCCTCCGGTGCGGCGGCCGGCAGCAGATCGGTCGGCGCCGTCTGCTCCAGGGACCAGGTGGTCACGGCGATGTGGGTCATGACGGTCAGGGAATCATCCGGTCCGCGGGTCTGTCGATCCCCGCCCCCGCGCGGCCCGCGCGGGGACGGGGCACGCGGCCGGTGCGGGGGCGGGGCACGCGGCCGGTGCGGCCCGGGAATCTCGACGTACCCCGTGTGGCCCCGGAGGTCTCAACGCACCTCGCGTGGCCCGGGGGGCCTCGACGTAGCCCGTACCGGGGGCCGGTGGCCGTCAGTCGAGCGCGTCCTCGATCGAGGCCAGCGGCAGCGCGAACAGCATGCGGCCCGACTGCGACCAGACCTCACCGGTCTGTGCCCAGTAGGACAGGGAGCCCGCCTGCCCGCTCCAGCACCGCTGGGAGCGGTCCGCCCCGCACTCCGTGGCCCGGGCGCCCTCCGTGTCCTGGCGCCACAGGGTCCCGCGCCCGTCGTGTCCGCCGGCCGCGCGTCCCAGATACCAGTCGGTCCGTTCCGCGCCGGCCGGACGGTGCGACAGCACGCCCCCGACCTCCGCCGCCCCGGTCTCGTACGCCTCCACCGCGTCGACGTGCCCGGTGGAGTCGACGGCAGGCAGCCCGGTGCGGTCCGGCTCCGTGCCGAACGCGTAGCGCCACAGTCGGGTGGGACGGTCGCCGTCCGCGGGCACCCGCTCGCTCGCCACCAGGCTGTCGGGGGCCGTGCCGCGGTCCAGGGAGATCGCGACCGGGCGTGCGGCGTCCTGTGCCCCGGAGAGCCGGTACGAGGCGACGGCGGGCAGCACGTACGGGTGACCGTCCGCCGCCCAGCCCCCGGGCACCCGCCCGACGGCGTCCACGTCGGTGGTGGCGCGCTGGATCCGGTCCACGTCGTACACGTACAGCGCGTCACGGTCCCCGGCACCGGTGGTGACCAGCAGTTTGTCCTGGTACCAGACCATGCCGGAGACCGGGGAGGCGAGCCCCCGGTAGTTGTGGCCGCCGTCGACCGGGACGGCGAGGAGCGCGGAGGTGTAGCCGAGGTGGTCGGGATCGTCGGCGTCGACGAAGGAGACCCGGGCGAGGCCGCTCTCGGGCGTGCCGTCGTCGCGGGACCAGGCGGAGAGGATGACGCGGTGGGGGCCCCAGCGGCCGTCCTCGTCGGCGTCCCCCGAGGTGGTGACCGCGCCGGGACGCCAGCCTTCGGTGTCGTCGTCCTCCCAGCAGTAGGCGCGGGTGGCGGCGGGGGAGACCGGCAGCGCTTCCCGGTCCCCGGTCGCGCAGTCGGCGGAGTCGCGCAGCGTGTGGTCGGCGGAGTCGAGGACGGTGTCGACGCCCACCGGTTCGCCCATCGCGGCGGAGAGCCGGTCGAGCCAGGGCGACGGCACGCGGTGCTCCGTCAGCCGCAGCGCGTCGGTCGCGGCGGCGGAGGTGAGAGGTTCGAGGGCGCCGGGGTCGTCGGCGACCGTGGCCTGCGAGGCGCTGATCAGTGTGGCGGCACCCGTCAGTGCGAGGGCCGCCCCGGTCAGGGCCGCGCGAAGCGCCCTGCCCCGCCTGCGTCGGCGGTGTCTGCCGCGCTGCTTCATACAACCTCCACGAGCGCCGGACCAACTGGGCTCGACGGTGGCCACGTTGACCGAGGAGCGGATGGGGCGGTCCGTGGAGGATGCTACGACACACGGATGGGTCCGCGGACGCGGACGGTGCAAATATGCGAAAAC
>NZ_BAABCQ010000037.1:12021-52223 GCF_039539045.1 Streptomyces marokkonensis | reverse complement strand
ACTTTCTCGGGCACGAACCCCAGCAGGGCCATCGCCGCCGCGACGTAACTCGCCGCCGAGAACAGCACCGCCGCGGCCACCCAGCCCCACTGGGCGTTCGAGATCAGCGGCCCGAACTCGATGTGGGTGAGCTGCGTCAGCAGGAAATAGGCGCCGATCGCACCCGCGATGAAGCTGATCAGCGTGCGCGGTCGCACTCGCTCCAGGCGGGCCGGCTCGACGGGAGCCTGCGGTCGGATCCGCAGTACCGCGTGCCGGATCTGAGTGAGCAGGTCCTCCTCGCGCGCCTCCTCCAGCGCCTCGTCCACGGCCCGTTTCTCCGCCCGCTGTTCGGCACGTACAGCCTTCTTGGCGGACTGCTCGGGTGGTGCGGGGGGTGTGTCGTCGCCGGCGGCCGCCTCCGAGCGGGCCAGCTTGGCCTGCCGGGACGACTCCAGGACCGCCTCACGCTCGCGCTCGGCCCGCTCCCGGGCCAGCTTGCGCAGTGTCGCGCGCGTGGAACGGCTGAGCGCGATGGGCTGGAGCATCGGCAGGCAGTCCGCCACGGCGTCGGGGCCGAGCACACCTACCGCCGAGGCGACCGCGCGTTCGGCGCCCACCCGAAGGCCCAGCGTCACCAGGAGCTGGGAGATGTCCATGCGCAGCAGCAGGTCACCGGCGGCGATCTCACCGATGCGCAGGTCGGTGAGGATCACCGTGCCGGAACGATCCACCAGGATCGCGTCGCCCACCAGCCTGCGGTGCGCGATGCGCCGGGACTGGAGGGCCTGTACCTGCTCCCAGGTGCCCCGCAGCAGGTCGTCGGTGATCTCCTCGTCCGGCAGCGAGTCGAGAGTGCGCCCCCCGGTGTGCTCGTAGACGAGCATCACGGCGTCGGGACCCAGCTCGGACGTCGCGATCAGCTTGGGGGCGTTGGCGCCGGCTCCGATCGCGGCGTAGGCGAGCAGCGCCTCCTGCTCCAGGGCCTGCCGCAGTGACGGGAGGCTGCTGCGGGTGGCGAAGCCGCGCAGCGTCAGATTGCGCCACGCGCGGTAGAAGAACCCCTGTGCCTGCTGCTCCCGGTCCACCACCGTCACGTCCAGCGGCCGGCCGTCCTCCAGGGTGACGAAGTAGCGGCGGCCGCGGTCACCGGGCTCCGCGGTGTCCGACGGCGCCTCCTCGCGGGCGGCGGTCACCGGACGGAACCCGACGTGCCGCAGACCCGCCATCAGCGTCCTCCCGGTGGGGCGGACGTTGGGGGAGCCGACCGCGTACAGCGTTCCGTAGGCGACGGACCAGCCGATGAGGACCGTCAGGATGATCGAGAACGGCGTCGTGTAGCCGGTGACGAGCATCGAGAAGGCGTCGAGAAGCAGCACGATCCACAGCACCGCGCGCCAGCGGGGTCTGCGGGACATGCCGACGGCCGTCATGTAGGCGATGACCGGCGCCAGGTAGCCGTGCACGGGGTCGGTGAGCGCGTGGATGTCGCCCGGCGACGGCTGGGTGAGTGCCTCCTGGATGGAGCCGGGAGCGGCCTTGGCGACCCACAGGTCGGTGGCGAGGGTCACCCCGTGCGCCAGGACCGCCGCCAGCACGCCGTCCGCGATCCGCAGGCCGTCCCGTTTGATCAGCCGCTCGATCGCGAACGCGACCGGCACCAGAAGGATCGCGATGCTGGAGGCCAGCCCCGCGATCTTGATCAGAAGGTCGGGCGCCTGTCCGGTGCCCTTGTTGATGTCCTGCTCGAGGCCCGAGGTGGTGCCGTGCGCGAAGGCGGCGACGGCGAGCAGAACGGCGACGGCGAGCACACCCACCAGGAGCCGCATCAGGTCGGACGGACGGTGCACGCGCGCGGGGAGCAGCGGTTCGTCGCCCTCCACCTCGTCGATGTGCGCGACGTCGTCGGGGTCGGCGGCGGTCGCCGTCCTGCCCCCGGCGGCCCCTCGAGCGGCCTTCTCGCCCTTGCCGTCCGCGGTGTCCGGGCGCGACGAGGAGTCGGAGGTGCCTTCGCCGTCCTCGGGGTGCGCACCCTGCTGCTTCATCGCCTCTTCTTGCTCTCGTATCACTGGTCACCGCCCGCACGATGGTGGCATGCCGCGTCGGCAACGGCAGGCATCAGGGTGTCTGTGCGGGCCGCACAGTCTGCCCGAAGCGCCGTTTCCGGGCGAGGCGCGCGCACCGTCGGGAGCGCGTCGCGTTGTCGGTGGGGTGGGGCAGGATGGGTCGGATGAGCGAGCAGAGCTTTCCGGACGACGCGCGCCCGGAGTACGCGGACGCGCTGCCGGAGTATGCCGAGCGGGTCCTCGACGTGACCGAACTGATTCCGCCGGGCCGCGTCATGACGTACGGGGACATCGCCGAGTACCTGGGTGAGGGGGGACCCCGCCAGGTCGGACGGGTGATGTCCCTCTACGGGGGAGGCGTTCCGTGGTGGCGCGTCGTCCGCGCGGACGGAGCCCTGCTCGCCGGCCAGGAACTGGAGGCGCTCGACCGCTACCGGGAGGAGGGCACGCCTTTGAAGGAGGCGAGCAGAGCCGCGGAGGGCCACCTGCCCCGCCTCGACCTGAAGCGGGCGCGGTGGGACGGCGGCGAACGCGCGCAGGATCACACCTGACAGCTTCCGCCATCGGGCCGACCGACGTGTGACCTGTGCTCCGGATGAGGGAAAAGGGACACTTCGGGCACGTCTGTGGCATGACGTACGTTCGTGGGGCGGGGGACAGCGGCGCCATGTGTGACCCGAGGGAAGAAGAGGAAGCCCTGCTTCCGCCTGATTCGTCGGCGTAGCGTCGGCCGCGTGTGTCCCCCTCATCCCGCGGCCCCCGCAGCGCGGACGGCCCACCAGCACACCCACCAGGACCGGCGAACCACGTGAGCTCCTTCTCCTCCACCAGACACCCGTCGCACCCCCCGGCGCGACGGGGGAGCCGTGGCGCTTACCGACTGGTGCGTACCCCGCCGGAGCGAATGGATCCCCCTCGTCTGGACGCCGCCCAACGCGCCGTGGTTGACCACGGGACCGGACCGCTGCTCGTCCTCGCGGGCCCGGGCACCGGCAAGACCACCACGCTCGTCGAGTCCGTGGCGGACCGGATCGCCCGGGGCGGGGACCCCGAGCGGATCCTGGTGCTGACCTTCAGCCGCAAGGCGGCCCTCGAACTGCGCGACCGGATGGCGTTGCGCATGGGAGCCACCCGTGCGCCCCGGGCGACGACCTTTCACTCCTTCGGCTACGCCTTGGTCCGCGCCCACCAGGACAGCGAACTGTTCGTGGAACCCCTGCGCCTGCTCTCCGGCCCGGAGCAGGACGTGACCGTACGCGAACTGCTCGCCGGGCAGGTCGATCTCGAGCGGCTCGGCCTGGCCCATGTGCGCTGGCCCGACGAGCTGCGCGCCTGCCTGACCACCCGTGGCTTCGCCGACGAGGTCCGCGCCGTCCTCGCCCGCAGCCGGGAACTGGGCCTCGGCCCGGACGCCCTGGGGGCCTTCGCCCGGCGCATCGGCCGCCCCGACTGGCGGGCCGCCGCCGTCTTCCTCGCCGAGTACCTCGACGTGCTAGACCTCCAGGGAGTGCTCGACTACGCGGAACTCGTCCACCGCGCGGTACTCCTCGCCCGCCGTCCCGAGGTCGCCGCACACCTGGCCGCGCAGTACGACGCGGTCTACGTCGATGAGTACCAGGACACCGACCCGGCCCAGGTACGGCTGCTGCAGGCCCTGGCCGGAGGCGGGCGCAGCCTTGTCGCCTTCGGCGACCCCGACCAGTCGATCTACGCCTTCCGGGGTGCGGACGTGAACGGCATCCTCGACTTCCCCACCGCCTTCCCGCGCGCGGACGGCAGCCCGGCGCCGGTCGAGGTGCTGCGGACCTCACGCCGGTCCGGGGGCGCCCTGCTGGCCGCGACCCGGCTGGTGACCCAGCGCATGCCGCTGACCCGACTCCCCGCCGACAAGGTGCGTGCTCACCGCGAGCTCGCTCCGGTCCGGGACGGGGGGCGCGTCGAGGTGTTCACGTACCCGACGTCCGGCACCGAGCTGGACAACATCGCCGACATCCTGCGCAGGGCCCATCTCGAGGACGGCGTCCCCTGGGGAGACATGGCCGTCCTGGTGCGCGCCGGTTCACGCACCATCCCCGTGGCCCGCCGGGCCCTCACCGCGGCCGGAGTTCCCCTGGACATCGACGGTGACGACCTTCCCCTGCGCCACGAGCCGGCAGTGGCGCCCTTGCTGACGGCACTGCGAGCGGTTGCGGAGGCGGAGGCGGAGGCGGGGGAGCGGCCCGGGGCGGGGCTCGGTGGCGTTGTGGGACCGGCGGGGCGGCCCGGGGCGGATCTCGGTGGCGTTGTGGGACCGAAGGCACGGACCACGGCGGGTCCCGGTGATGTTGCCGAGCCGGCGGGGTGGCCCGGGGCGGGTCCCGGCGACGCCTCGGAGACGGACGGCGGGGCGGCCGGCGAGACGTCGGTGAAGCCCGCGCCCGGTGAACGCGCCGACCGCGCGGAGGGGCCGTGCTGGCTCCCTACCGCAACCGCCCTCACCCTGCTCACCTCCCCGCTCGCCGGCATGGACGCCGCCGACCTGCGCCGCCTCGGCCGTGCCCTGCGTGAGGAGGAGCGTGCCGCGGGCGACCCGCTGCCACCGCCCTCCGACGAACTGCTCGCACGCGCGCTGGCCGAGCCGGAGCGGCTGGCGGTGCACGACCCCGCGTACGCGCGTGGCGCCCAGCGACTCGGCGCGCTGCTCCGCAAGGCCCGCGAGCGCCTGGCGGGCGGCGGCAGCGCCGAAGAGGCGCTGTGGGACCTGTGGGCGGGCACACCGTGGCCCGCCCGCCTGGAGCGCTCCGCCCGGCGCGGCGGCGCGGCCGGCCGCAACGCCGACCGCGACCTCGACGCCGTGTGCGCGCTCTTCGCGACGGCCGCCCGCGCGGAGGAGCGCACCGGCGGCCGGGGCGCCCTGAACTTCCTGGAGGAGATCGACGCCGAGGACATCGCCGCCGACACCCTCACCCGGCGTGCCGTCCGCCCCGACGCCGTCCGCCTGATGACCGCCCACCGCTCCAAGGGGCTGGAATGGCGGCTGGTCGTCGTCGCGGGCGTCCAGGAGGGGCTGTGGCCGGACCTGCGCCGCCGCGGCTCCCTGTTGGAGGCCGACCGGATCGGCCGTGACGGACTCGCCGAACCGCTCACGCCCGGCGCGCTGCTCGCCGAGGAACGCCGCCTGTTCTACGTGGCCGCCACGCGCGCGCGGGAACGGCTGGTCGTGACCGCCGTGAAGGCGCCGGCCGACGACGGCGACCAGCCCTCCCGGTTCCTGACCGAACTCGGCGTCGAACCCGCCGACGTCACGGGCCGCCCGCGTCGCCCGCTGGCCGTCTCGGCGCTCGTCGCCGAGCTGCGCGCCACCACGGTCGACCCCCGCGTCTCCGAGCCCCTGAGAGAGGCCGCCGCCCGCCGACTGGCCCGCCTCGCCGCCCTCGCCGACGAGGACGGCCGCCCCCTGGTGCCGTCCGCCCATCCCTACCGGTGGTGGGGCATGTGGGACTCGACCGAGAGCAAGGTGCCCCTGCGCGACCGCGACCAGCCCGTCACGCTCTCCGGCAGCGCCCTGGACCAGCTGGCCAACACCTGTGCCCTGCAGTGGTTCCTCGGCCGTGAGGTGAAGGCCGACGCGCCGGCGACCGCCGCCCAGGGCTTCGGCAACGTGGTGCACGTCCTCGCCGACGAGGTCGCCTCCGGGCACACCCCGGCCGACCTCGCCGTCCTCATGGAGCGCCTGGACTCCGTGTGGAACGCGCTCGCCTTCGACGCCCCGTGGAAGTCGGCGCAGGAGAAGGACAACGCGCGCGTGGCGCTCGAACGCTTCCTGAAGTGGCACGTCATGGACCGCGCCGGACGCACACCGGTGGCCAGCGAGCACGACTTCGACGTGACCCTGGGAGCGGGCGACTACGAGGTACGCGTCCGCGGCCAGATGGACCGGGTCGAGACCGACGGCGACGGCCGTGCCTACGTCGTCGACTTCAAGACCGGCAAACAGGCGCCCACCTCCGCCGAGGTGGCCCGCCACCCCCAGCTCGCCGTCTACCAGCTCGCCGTCCGCGAAGGCGCCGTCGACGACGCCTTCGACGGCGCCCGCCCCGAGCCGGGCGGCGCGGAACTCGTCCAGCTGCGCCAGGGCGCGCCCAAGCGGGACGGCGGAGAGACCCTCCCCAAGGTGCAGGCACAGGACTCCCTGGAAGGGCCGGCGGGCGAATGGGTCGGGGACCTGCTGGCCACGGCCGCCGGCAAGGTCCTCGACGAACGGTTCACGCCGACCGTCGGCCAGCACTGCACCCACTGCGCCTTCCGCGCGTCGTGCAGCGCACGGCCCGAGGGCCGGCACGTCGTGGAGTAACTGGCCGAAGCGAACGGACCGCCCGATGTGATGAGATCCACCACCGGCGCTGACCTGCGCCTTCCTCCACTCCGGAGGCGATCCGGCGCCCGCTGTCAGTACCCGCCGCTAGCCTCTGAGACGTGCCCGCCCATCTCACCGATCCCGAGCAGCTCAAGGAGCTCCTCGGCATCCCCTTCACCCCGGAGCAGACGGCCTGCATCATCGCGCCGCCCGCCCCGCAGGTGATCGTGGCCGGAGCCGGGTCGGGCAAGACGACGGTGATGGCCGCGCGCGTGGTGTGGCTGGTCGGCACCGGCCAGGTCGCCCCGGAGCAGGTCCTCGGTCTCACCTTCACCAACAAGGCGGCCGGTGAACTCGCCGAACGCGTCCGCAAGGCGCTGATCAGGGCCGGCGTCACCGACCCGGACGTGATCGACCCGGACAACCCGCCGGGTGAACCGGTGATCTCGACGTACCACGCCTTCGCGGGCCGCCTCCTGACCGACCACGGCCTGCGCCTCGGCCTGGAACCGACCTCCCGTCTGCTCGCCGACGCCACCCGTTACCAGCTGGCCGCGCGCGTGCTGCGCGAGGCCCCCGGCCCCTACCCGGCGCTCACCCGCTCCTTCGCCGACCTGGTCAGCGACCTCCTCGCCCTCGACGCGGAGCTCGCCGAGCACCTCGTACAACCCGACGAACTGCGCGCCTGGGACGCCGGCCTCCTGGACTCCCTGCAGAGCGTCAAGCTCACCAACGCCGATCTGCGCAAGGTCCCCGAGGCCGCCACCGCGCGCAGGGCCCTCGCCGACCTGGTGATCCGCTACCGGGCCGCCAAGCGCGAACGCGACCTGCTCGACTTCGGCGACCAGATCGCCCTGTCCGCACAGCTCGCCGGGCTCCCGGAAGTGGGCCGCGTCCTGCGCGACCAGTTCCGGGTGGTGCTGCTCGACGAGTACCAGGACACCTCAGTGGCGCAGCGCATCCTCCTGGCGGGACTGTTCGGCGGCGGCACCGGCCACCCCGTGACCGCCGTGGGCGACCCCTGCCAGGCCATCTACGGCTGGCGCGGAGCCTCCGTCGCCAACCTCGACGACTTCCCGGAACACTTCGCGCACACGGACAGCCGCTCCGCCACCCGACAGGCGCTCAGCGAGAACCGCCGCAGCGGCGGCCGCCTCCTCGACCTCGCCAACCGCCTCGCCGACCCCCTGCGCGCCATGCACGCGGGAGTGGAGGCCCTGCGCCCCGCCCCCGGCGCCGAACGCGACGGCATGGTCCGCTGCGCCCTGCTGCGCACCCACGCCGAGGAGATCGACTGGGTCGCCGACTCCGTCGCCCACCTCGTACGCACCGGCAAGGCGCCGGGTGAGATCGCCGTCCTGTGCCGCACCGCGACCGACTTCGGCGAGATCCAGGGCGCGCTGGTGGCCCGGGACGTCCCCGTCGAGGTGGTGGGCCTCTCCGGTCTGCTGCACCTGCCCGAGGTGGCCGACCTGGTCGCCGTCTGCGAAGTCCTCCAGGACCCCGGCGCCAACGCATCCCTGGTACGCCTGCTCACCGGCCCGCGCTGGCGCATCGGCCCGCGCGACCTCGCCCTCCTCGGCCGCCGTGCCCGGCACCTGGTGAGTCACGCGCGCGTGGACGGTGACGACGACCCCGACCGGCGGCTCGCCGAGGCCGTCGAGGGCGTCGACCCGTCCGAGGTGATATCGCTCGCGGACGCTCTCGACACTTTCCTGGAGACGCCGCTGGACGGCTCCGGGGACGACGACGGGCTGCCCTTCTCGCCGGACGCGCGCGTGCGGTTCGCACGGCTGGCCACCGAACTGCGCGATCTCCGGCGAGCCCTGGCCGACCCGCTCATGGACGTCCTGCACCGGGTCCTCGCGGTCACCGGTCTGGAGGTCGAGCTGTCGGCTTCCCCGCACGCCCTGGCAGCCCGCCGCCGCGAGACCCTGTCGAACTTCCTGGACGTCGCCGCCTCCTTCGCCGCGAGCGACGGCGAAGCCACCCTGCTCGCCTTCCTCGGCTACCTGCGCACCGCCGCCCAGTACGAGAAGGGCCTCGACAACGCCCTGCCCGGCGGCGAGAACACCGTCAAGGTGCTCACCGCGCACAAGTCCAAGGGCCTGGAATGGGACGTCGTCGCCGTCCCCGGCCTGGTCACCGGCACCTTCCCCAGCGGGCAGGGCCGGGAGAAGTGGACCGCCCAGGGCAAGGTGCTGCCGCACGGCCTGCGCGGAGACGCGGACACCCTGCCCGACGTCGAGTCCTGGGACTCCCGGGGCCTGAAGGCCTTCCACGAGTCCATGAAGGAGCATCAGCACACCGAGGAACTCCGCCTCGGCTACGTCACCTTCACCCGCCCCCGGTCCCTGCTGCTGGGCTCCGGCCACTGGTGGGGACCCAGCCAGAAGAAACCCCGCGGACCGTCCGACTTCCTCACCGCACTCCAGGAACACTGCGCCGCCGGCCATGGCGAGGTCGAGGCCTGGGCGGACGAACCCGCCGAGGACGAGGAGAACCCCGCCCTGCACCGGGCGACGGCCGAGCAGGCCTGGCCCCTGCCTCTGGACGACGAGGCGCTCGCCCGACGCCGGGCCGCCGCCGAGACGGTCCTCGCCCACCTGGACGGCCTCGCCTCCCACGAGGCCGGCCACCCGGCCGCCGCCCCCGACCAGGACACCTACGACGACCCGGACTGGCCGCCGCCTCCCAGGGACGACGAGGTGCTACGGGAGGAAGAGGACAAGGATCCCGCCCGGGCCGAAGACCCCGCCGACTGGGACTCCTGGGCCACGGACCGCCCCGCCACACCGCCGACGGACCGCCCCGCCCAGCCCCACCCGGGCGGCCGCCCCACCGTCCCCCACCAGGTGACGCCTCCGGGGCAGTCCGGTGGCACGGACCTGCCCCGCCCTCACCCCGGCAAGCCGGGACCGGCTCACGCCGGCGCTGGCCGTCCGCCCGACCCTCACCGTCCGCCCGACATCACCCGCCTCACCCCGGAGGAAGCCCGTACCGTCGCCTCCTGGGACCGCGACCTCGACGCCCTCACCGGGGAGCTCCTGCGCGCCCGCGAGAGCGTCACAGAGGTGCGTCTACCGGCGTCGCTGACCGCCACCCAGTTGCTGAGCCTGGCCGCCGACCCGGACGGCTTCGCGCAGGAGCTGGCCCGGCCCATGCCCCGCCCGCCCCAGCCCGCCGCACGCCGGGGCACCCGTTTCCACGCGTGGGTCGAGGCTCGTTTCGAGCCACTGACGCTGCCCCTGCTCGAACCGGAGGAGCTCCCCGGCAGTGAGGCCGAGATCGCCGACGAACGCGATCTGGAGTTCCTCAAGGACGCCTTCGAACGCACCGAGTACGCCCGGCGTACCCCGTACCGGGTCGAGGCGCCCTTCCAGCTCTCGCTCGCCGGCCGTGTCGTACGCGGTCGCATCGACGCCGTGTACAAGCAGGGAGAAGGGAAGACGGCGACGTACGAGATCGTCGACTGGAAGACGAGCCGATCCACCACGGCCGACCCGCTCCAGCTCGCGCTCTACCGTCTCGCCTGGGCCGAGCAGCAGCAGGTACCGCTGGAGTCGGTGACGGCCGCCTTCCTGTACGTACGCACCGGAGAGGTCGTACGGCCCGCGGGGATGCCGGACCGCCCCGCGCTGGAGAATCTGCTGCTGGCCGAGCCGGTCGGTGACGAACCGCACGATCAGGGTGCCCGTGCGGGCCGATAGGCTCGTGAGTATGAGCCACCCCGTTGACAATGCTGTCAGCGCTGTCCGTACGTACATCGAGCAGCACCGCGCCGCCTTCCTCGACGACCTCGTCGAATGGCTGCGCATCCCGTCCGTGTCGGCCCAGCCCGACCACGCGACCGATGTGCGCCGCAGCGCCGACTGGCTCGCAGCCAAGCTGAAGGAGACCGGTTTCCCGACGGCCGAGGTCTGGCCGACCCCGGGCGCCCCCGCCGTCTACGCGGAGTGGCCCTCCGGCGACCCGGAAGCACCGACGGTCCTCGTCTACGGCCACCACGACGTCCAGCCCGCCGCCCGCGAGGACGGCTGGAGCAGCGAGCCCTTCGACCCCGTCTTCCACGAGAACCGCCTCTACGCGCGCGGTGCGGCCGACGACAAGGGCCAGGTGTTCTTCCACACACTCGGTGTCCGCGCCCACCTCGCCGCCACCGGCCGCACGGCTCCCGCGGTGAACCTCAAGCTGCTGATCGAGGGCGAGGAGGAGTCCGGCTCCCCGCACTTCCGTGCCCTGGTCGAGAAGCGCGCCGAGCGGCTCGCCGCCGACGCGGTGGTCGTCTCCGACACCGGCATGTGGTCCGAGGACACCCCCACGGTCTGCACCGGCATGCGCGGTCTCGCCGAGTGCGAGATCCGGCTGCACGGACCCGACCAGGACATCCACTCGGGCTCCTTCGGCGGCGCGGTGCCCAATCCGGCCACCGCCGTCGCCCGCCTCGTCGCCGCCCTGCACGACGAGCACGCGCGCGTGGCGATCCCGGGCTTCTACGACGGCGTCGTCGAACTCACCGACCACGAGCGCGACCTCTTCGCCGAACTGCCCTTCGACGAGTCACAGTGGCTGCACACGGCCAAGTCGTACGCCGCCCACGGCGAGGCCGGGCACACCACCCTGGAGCGCGTCTGGGCCCGCCCCACCGCCGAGGTCAACGGCATCGGTGGCGGCTACCAGGGCCCGGGCAGCAAGACGGTCATCCCGTCGTCCGCCATGGTGAAGCTTTCCTTCCGGCTGGTCGCCGGCCAGGACCCCGATCACGTCGAGAAGGCCGTCCGCGCCTGGGCCGCCGAGCAGGTGCCCGCCGGGATTCGCTGCGGGATCACCTTCAGCGCGGCCACCCGCCCTTGCCTGACGCCGCTCGACCACCCGGCGCTGCAGTCGGTGGTCCGTGCCATGGGCCGGGCCTTCGAGAAACCGGTTCGCTTCACCCGCGAGGGCGGCTCCGGACCGGCGGCCGACCTCCAGGAGGTCCTCGGCGCACCGGTGCTCTTCCTCGGCATCTCCGTCCCGTCCGACGGCTGGCACGCCCCCGACGAGAAGGTCGAGCTTGATCTGCTCCTCAAGGGCGTCGAGACCTCCGCCCACCTGTGGGGCGACCTGGCGGAGCACTGGCGCCACGCGCCCTGAACGCCCCGCACGATGCCGGTCCGGACCGGCATCGTGTGCGCGGCACACTGGAAAGGCCGCCCCGCACTGCCGAGCCCTCCCGGGCCAGGGCGCCACCCGCCGTACGACCCGCTGAACCGCCTGCCGCACCGAACCGCTCACCGGGGGAGTTGGAAGCACCAGTGACCACCTGGACCGACCACACAGCCGACCGTCCCATCTCGCTCACCGCCCCGAGCGGCATCGACCGTGCCGCCCACCACCGTCTCGACGAGGCCTGGCTCGCGGCGGCGTGGAGCCACCCCTCGACGCGCTGCTTCGTGGTCTCCGGCGGTCAGGTCCTCATCGACGAGACGCCCGACGGGCGCACCGAACTCGTCATGACCCCGTCCTTCGAGGCCCCGCTCACCGAGGCACACCGGTACTTCCTGGGCACCGACGAGGACGGGGTGAGCTACTTCGCCCTCCAGAAGGACTCCCTGCCCGGCCGCATGGACCAGTCCGCCCGCCCGGCGGGCCTGCGTGAGGCAGGCCTGCTCCTGTCCCCCCGCGACGCGGGCCTGCTGGCCCACGCGGTCGCCCTGGAGAACTGGCAGCGCCTGCACCGGTTCTGCTCCCGCTGCGGCGAGCGCACCGTCATCGCCGCGGCCGGCCACATCCGCCGGTGCCCCGCCTGCGGTGCCGAGCACTACCCGCGCACCGACCCCGCGGTGATCATGGCGGTCACGGACGGGGAGGACCGCATCCTGCTCGGCCGCCAGGTCCACTGGCCCGAGGGCCGCTTCTCGACGCTCGCCGGATTCGTGGAGCCCGGCGAGTCCATCGAGCAGTCGGTCCGCCGCGAGGTCTACGAGGAGGCCGGCATCACCATCGGCTCCGTCGAGTACGTCGCCAGCCAGCCCTGGCCCTTCCCGTCCAGCCTCATGCTGGGCTTCATGGCCCACGCCACCTCGACCGGCATCAACGTCGACGGCGACGAGATCCACGAGGCCCGCTGGTTCTCCCGGGACGAACTGGGCGCCGCCTTCGAGTCCGGCGAGGTGCTCCCGCCCTACGGCATCTCGATCGCGGCCCGCCTCATCGAGCTCTGGTACGGCAAGCCCTTGCCGACGCGCGGCTCCTTCTGACACCGCACGCTGCAGAGGGGTGGCCCTCCCCCGACCGGGGAGGGCCACCCCTCTGCAGCGTTCTGAGTGCTACTGCGGTATCGCTTTACGCGCCGACCTTCTGCTTCACCTGCGCCAGCGACGGATTCGTCAGCGTCGAGCCGTCCGGGAAGAGCACGGTCGGCACCGTCTGGTTTCCGCCGTTCGCCTTCTCCACGAACGCGGCGGAGTCCGGGTCCTGCTCGATGTTGATCTCGGTGTACGCGATGCCCTCGCGGTCCATCTGGCCCTTCAGCCGACGGCAGTAGCCGCACCACGTGGTGCTGTACATCGTCACAGTGCCCGGCATGTCTATCGCGCTCCTTAGGCGGCTCGAGGAATGAGGTCGCATCGAGGCAACGTTCGCGTGGGTGCCACCATTCCCGGCGCGACCGCGACGCGTGATACCTGTCGCATTGGTACGACTATCGGTGCGTGCCTGTGGACAGCCGACTCACGCGTCTCCCACGACCTGGCAGCATGGCGGTGTGACAGCAGCAACGCACTCCACCCTCTTCCCGCAGGTACCGGACTCGGCCGACGCGGTGCTCGACGGGCTCGATCCCGAGCAGCGCGAGGTGGCGACCGCCCTGCGCGGCCCGGTGTGCGTGCTGGCCGGCGCCGGTACCGGCAAGACCCGGGCGATCACCCACCGCATCGCCTACGGGGTACGCGCCGGGATCCTCCAGCCCTCCAGTGTCCTCGCCGTCACCTTCACCAACCGTGCCGCCGGGGAGATGAGGGGCAGGCTGCGCCAGCTCGGGGCCGCGGGTGTCCAGGCCCGCACCTTCCACTCGGCGGCGCTGCGCCAGCTCCAGTACTTCTGGCCGAAAGCGATCGGTGGTTCCCTGCCCAGGCTCGTCGACCGCAAGATCCAGCTCGTCGCCGACGCGGCCGCCGCGTGCCGCATCCGCCTCGACCGGGGCGAGCTGCGTGACGCCACTGCCGAGATCGAGTGGTCCAAGGTGACCCAGACCGTCCCCGCCGACTACGCCCTCGCGGCGGCCACGGCCGGCCGTGAGGTGCCCCGCGACCCGGCCGAGATCGCCCAGCTCTACGCCGCCTACGAGGACCTCAAGCGCGGGCGCGGTGTCATCGACTTCGAGGACGTGCTGCTGCTGACGGTGGCCGTCCTCCAGGACCGTCACGATGTCGCCGAGCAGGTCCGGGCCCAGTACCAGCACTTCGTGGTCGACGAGTACCAGGACGTCAGCCCCCTGCAGCAGCGGCTGCTGGAGCTGTGGCTCGGTGACCGCGACGACCTGTGCGTCGTCGGCGACGCCAGTCAGACGATCTATTCGTTCACGGGAGCAACCCCCGATCATCTGCTCGACTTCCGCGGTCGCCATCCCGGCGCCACGGTCGTGAAGCTGGTCCGCGACTACCGCTCCACCCCGCAGGTGGTCCACCTTGCCAACGGTCTGCTCACCCAGGCCCGGGGGCGGGCCGCCGACCACCGGCTGGAGCTCGTCTCCCAGCGTCCCGCGGGCCCCGAGCCCGTCTACACCGAGTACTCGGACGAACCGGCCGAGGCGGAGGGTGCCGCCCGGCACATCCGCGAGCTCATGGACTCGGGCGTGCAGGCCGCCGAGATCGCGGTCCTGTTCCGCACCAATTCCCAGTCGGAGACCTACGAGCAGGCCCTCGCCGATGCCGGGGTCCCCTACCAGCTGAGGGGGGCGGAGCGCTTCTTCGACCGCCCGGAGGTGCGCAAGGCCATCAGTTCTCTGAGGGCCGCTGCGCGCTTCGGCGACAACGACTCCCTGCTCGACGACGTCGTCGACCTGCCCTCCCAGGTGCGCGCGGTGCTGTCCGGGGAGGGGTGGACCACGCAGCCCCCGGCCGGTTCGGGGGCGGTCCGCGAGCGCTGGGAGTCGCTTGCCGCGCTGGCCAATCTCGCCCAGGACTTCGCCGCCGCCCGAGCGGGCGCCACGCTGAGCGACCTCGTCACGGAACTCGACGAGCGGGCGGGCGCCCAGCACGCCCCGACGGTGCAGGGCGTCACCCTCGCCTCCCTGCACTCGGCCAAGGGCCTGGAGTGGGACGTCGTCTTCCTGGTGGGCGTCACCGAGGGCATGATGCCGATCGCCTACGCAAAGACCGATGAGCAGATCGAGGAGGAACGCCGCCTCCTCTACGTCGGTGTCACTCGTGCGCGCGAACGCCTCCATCTTTCCTGGGCGCTCGCACGCTCGCCCGGCGGACGGCCGAGCCGCCGTCCCAGCCGCTTCTTGAAGGGGCTGCGGCCCGGTTCGGGGTCGGCAGGCGGGCGTACGGCCACGGGCGGCCCGGGCGGCCCGGGCGGCGTCGAGCGCGGCTTCGGCGGCGGTGGTACGGCGGCCGCGGTACCCAGACGGATGCCGCGGACCCCGGCTCGCTGCCGGGTCTGCGGACGCACGCTCACCGACGCCGGCGAGATGAAGCTGATGCGTTGCGAGGACTGCCCGTCGGACATGGACGAGGGTGTCTACGAGCGGCTGCGCGAGTGGCGGGCGATCCAGGCGGGAAACAGTGGGCAGCCCGCGTTCTGCGTCTTCACCGACAAGACACTGATGGCGATCGCCGAGTCCGTCCCGGAGGACGAGCGTGAGCTGGCACGGATCCCGGGTGTCGGGAGGCGGAAGCTCAACCGCTACGGAGCGGACGTCCTGGCCATCTGCGCAGGCCGGGACGGAGCGGAGCTTGACGGAGATGGCTGATACGAACTCGTCGAAAAAATAGTTTGCGCATGCCCCGGGAATCCCCATAGGTTCTTGGTCACGGGAGCAGCGGCCTTCCCGAAGGCCCTGAATCCGTGTTGTACTTGCATATCCGTGGACTGGTTCGCCCGGTCCCCCGAGACGCCGAGAGGAGGCGAGTCCAGTGATCAGCATCAACTTCAGCTCCATCGTCAGCTCCACCGCCAAAATGACCGATCGCTCGGCCGTCTCCCTGTGCATGCTCGGCGTTTCCAACCCGGGCACCGGTCTGTCCGGCATTCGTGCCGTGCGTCCGGCCGCCGCCGCCGTTGCCTCTGCGGGCCTTCCCTTCCGCGAGCGCAATGAGCGACCGACCAAGGCACTGGAAGCAGCAGTAGAGGCACAGGCGCAGGCCTATGCCTTTACCGCGACCGGTGCCGGATGCCGGAAGCAGACGACGCAGCACCACCTGATGTGGGCCTTCCGTGGGCCAGAACCCTGGAGTGATCCAGCCTGATCGTCGATCAGGCCGGCGCCTTCAGGGCCGCGGAACCCCATCCGGGATCCGCGGCCCTTTTGTTTGTCCCCGAACGGGGGCGACAGCACGAAGGCGCCTCGGGACAAGAAAAGAACCCGGTACCAAGCCGCCACCCGGCCGACCGGCCGGAACGACCAGACGAGGAAGAAACCCCGTGCAACTCGAAGCGCACGCCCCGTCCGTACCGCCTTCCGACACGATCCCCAAGCCCGTCCCCACGGAGGACCCCATCTTGACCCCGCTCACCGCGCTCACCCCGCTCACCGCGCTCGACGACGCCATCGAGAACCTCGGCGTGCCCGTTCCCTGCCGCTCCTACGACCCGGAGGTCTTCTTCGCAGAGTCGCCGGCGGATGTCGAGTACGCCAAGTCCCTCTGCCGCACCTGCCCGCTGATGGAGGCCTGCCTCGCCGGCGCCAAGGAGCGGCGCGAGCCCTGGGGCGTCTGGGGTGGCGAGCTGTTCGTGCAGGGTGTCGTCGTCGCCCGGAAGCGGCCCCGTGGCCGCCCGCGCAAGAACCCGGTCTCGGCATGAACACCGCAGGAACGATCGACCGCCCCCTCACGTACGACCCCAAGAAGCAGGCCCCGATGAAGCCGTCCACCCGCGACATCGCAGGCTCCACGCCTGAAGACTTCACCACCAGCGACGCGAAGGACTCGCGTCAGAACAGGAACCGCGAGATGCAACTCATCCCAGAAGCCCTGGCTCGTGCGCATATGCACGACCGCCTGCAGGAGGCGGAGCGGGAACGCCGGGCGCTGCGCCTGGCGACCGCTCGCCGGATGCAGCGCCGGGCCGAGCGCGCTTCGATGCGTGCCCGGCGCGCGCTTGCCATGGCGGTCATGCAGTAACAGGTCACACCCGAAGCGGTGGTCTCCCGGTCGGGGAGGCGAAGCTCTCCCGGGGGGGGCCGGTCCGTCAGAACGGACCGGCCCCCACGGCGCGTTCGGCGCCGCCGGCCCTCAGGCCTCCGCCGCCGTCTCTTCCACCTCGTACCCGTCCTCCTCCTCGGGGAGAAACCCGACCAGCCAGTCCTCCAGCTCGTCGCGCAGCCGCACCGTCGCTCCCAACTGGCACAGCACGCCGATGGTGCTCAGGGTCACGCGGTGGATCAGGAGGTAGGCCGGTGGCAGGTTGAGCTGCTTGGCCAGTTGGTACGCGGGGGAGCGCGGGTCGCCGATGCGGGCCGCCTGGCTCCGCATCCAGCCGCGGGTGAAGGTGAACTCGTCGACCCGGGCCGGTTCGATGATCGGCAGGAGGTAGTCGAGGACGGCGTCGGAGTCCAGCTCTATCGACTCTTTGACGAAACCCTCCGCGCAGAGCATCTCGTAGACGGCGTCCGCCTCGCCGTCCAGCGTCATGCGCAGGGCCGCCCCGATGGGCTCGGGCAGACCGCCCGGCAGACGGTCGACCGTGCCGAAGTCCAGGACGCCCAGGCGCCAGCCGTCCTCGCCGTCCGGTCCGCCGGGCAGCAGACGGAAGTTGCCCGGGTGCGGGTCGGCGTGCAGAAGGCCGGTGCGGGCCGGGCCCGAGAAGAGGAAGTGGGCCAGGAGCTGGCCCGCGCGATCGCGCTGTCCCGGCGTGCCGTCCGCGATGATCTCCGCCATCGGAATGCCGTCGATCCACTCGGTGACCAACACCTGCTCGCACTGGTGGACGACGTCCGGCACCACGATGTCCGGGTCGTCCGCGAACTCCTCGGCGTGGGTTCGCTGGGCCTGCGCTTCCAGGTCGTAGTCCAATTCCTCCGAGACCCGGTCCTTCAGCTCTGTGATCAGCGGCTTGATGTCCATGCCGGGGACCAGTGGACCCAGCAGGCGGGCGAAACGACTGAGCTGGTTCAGGTCGGACAGCAGGGCCTCGCCCGCGCCCGGGTACTGCACCTTGACCGCGACCTCTCGGCCGTCGTGCCACACCGCCCGGTGCACCTGACCGA
This sequence comes from Streptomyces marokkonensis, assembly GCF_039539045.1. NCBI lineage: Bacteria > Bacillati > Actinomycetota > Actinomycetes > Kitasatosporales > Streptomycetaceae > Streptomyces > Streptomyces marokkonensis. Next base: position 34,432 of record NZ_BAABCQ010000037.1, on the reverse strand, counting down.
TCGAGGCGGCCGCGGCGGGCTTGTCCTCGAACTCCAGGAACAACTCGTGCCAGTCCTCGCCGAGCCGCTCCGCGAGCACGGAGTGCACCGTGCGTGTCGGCATCGGCGGTGCCGCTTCCTGCAACTTGGTCAGCGCTGCCCGATAGGGGCCGGCGACCTCCTCGGGCAGCGCCGACTCGAAGACGGACAGGGCCTGCCCGAACTTCATCGCCCCGCCCTTGAGCTCGCCGAGCACCTTGAACAGCTGCTCCGCGGTGCGCTGCTGCAGTTGCTGGCCGACGATCTCCGCGGACTCGCCCACGATTCGCTTGCCGAGCCCCCAGGTCGCCCGCCCGGCGAAGCCGAGCGGGAGCGCGGCGAGCTTGGCGGTCCGGGTGACCGCCTTGCGCGGAAGATCAGACATGCGCCCTCCAAGTCCCAGCCGGCCGCGCCGGTTCTGCCTCATGGCGTACTTCCGCCGACGGCCCTTGCCCAGCCATTGTCGCGCGCCGTTCCCCTTCCTCGGGGGTGTGTTCCTGCCCACCTTTTCCGGCGGCTCCGCACGGGCACGCGGGATGCGCTCCGACCGGCCGTGTGTGCCACCGCAGTCCGGGCAGCGAGACCTCCCAGCGTGCGCCGACGCTCGAGGGAGTCCGGCCGTCCAGGAAAGCGAGCGCGTGGGCCGCCGCCAGGCCGGCGACTGTCGTGGCCAGGGTGAGGTCGCAGGGCCGTACCTGTCGCTGCTTGCCGGAGCGCCACTGCGCGACCAGGCGGGGCCAGGCCGGGTCCCGGTCGGCGCGGTCCGCGTACAGACAGCCCGCGCACCCCGTCTCGCCGGGCAGGACGAGAGGGCCGACCACACCGGTTCCCTCCACGACACCGGCGTACAGGTGGGGCGTGCCGGAAGCCATGAGGGATTCTGCGGAGACGGGGTCGGGAGTGTGTACCGCGACGTCGTCGCGCGGGGCGACGACCACCAGGGAGAAGCCCGGTGCGCTTTCCTCGGGCGGCGTCGTGGGACCGCGGCGGGGCGGGCGGCCCGGCGCGGCCCGGCGGACGACACGACGGGCCGTCTCGTCCCGGCGGTCGCCGACGGACTCGGCGGGCAGCCCGCCCGGGGCGACGTCCCACGGCTCGACGCGTCCGCCGTCGAGCACGTCGATCTCGCCGACACCCGCGCCCGAAAGGAGTCCGGACAGCACGGCGCCCACCCGCCCCGCACCCCTCACGCGCACCCGCAGGGCGCGACGTGCGGCCAGCTGTCTCATGGCGTCCCCCGGTCCGGCGGTGGTCAGGGACAGGGTGGCCAGGTCTGGGCGGAGCCGGTCGAGGACCTCCTTCTTCTCCCGCAGGGCAGCGGCATCGGGCCCGCCGCCCCGGGAGTCGTCCAGGAGCCCGGCCTGCGCCAGCCGCTCCACGACCCGGTCGACATGCCCTTCCGGCAGGTCCATGCGATGCCCCTCCTCGCGCAGGAGCGCCGGCCCGCGGGTGCCGTTGAGCAGCTCGAGGAGGCTGCCCGTAGCCGTGTCCACCGGGCCGAGCGTCAGCGCATGCGCCGGCGTCATCCCGAACTGCACGGTGTTCAGATCGCGCCAGCCGCGCCTGAGCGCGGGTTTTACCATCGGATGCATGCCAGGTCCCCCGTAAGAATCCGAAAGTCGTCGAACGTCCGGTGTGTCCGGCGGTGGTCGGTCGCGTGCCGGTTCATCAGGTCGGTCGCGAATCCGCCGACGAGTGCCAGGATGCCCGGATGTGCGGCCGAGCGTCGAAAGTTGTCCACAGGCGGTGGGTATTCGTCGTACCGGTCAGTCGTACAAACCAGTCGTACATGTCAGTCGCGGATCCGAAGAAGGGGTGGCGGATCGGCAGCGAACCATCCCGGAGCCGGGACTTCCCCGTGTGCAGCGGGTAACGTCGTGGCGTGTCCGCCGACCCACTGCACCGCGCCGGGGCGCCCCAGCACGCACCGACGAATCCGCCGCCGAACGGCTCGTGGACGAGCGCGATCGAGGTCCGCAGGAGCACCCGGCGACGCCGGACGGTTTCCGCGTACCGCGAGGGCGATCGCACCGTCGTACTGATCCCCGCCCGGATGTCCGAGGCGGAGGAGCAACGCTGGGTGAGCGTCATGCTGGACAAGCTGGCCGCCCAGGAGAGCAAGCGAGTCCTCGGCGACGCCGAGCTGGCCGAGCGCGCGGAGCGCCTGTCGGGCCAGTATTTCGACGGGCGGGCGCGGCCCACCTCGGTCCGCTGGGTCACCAACCAGAACACGCGCTGGGGCTCGTGCACCCCGTCCGAGGGGAGCATCCGGCTGTCGCACCGCCTCCAGGGCATGCCCGAGTACGTCGTCGACTACGTCCTTCTCCACGAACTGGCGCATCTGCTCGTCCCCGGGCACGGGCCCCGGTTCTGGCGGCTGCTGGAGGCGTATCCGCGGACCGAGCGGGCCCGGGGCTACCTCGAGGGCGTGGTCGCCGCCGACCGGCTCCCGCACGTCCCCGGGGCCCGCGGCGAGTAGCGCACGCATCCCCGAGCGCGCTCCGACGGGGCGTTCGGCACAGCCGCGCACGGGTTCTGTACCGGGTCGGTACCGACTTCCTCCCGTCTCGGGGTTTGCCGTTAGCCTGGCGCGACGCACTCGTATTCGGATGGGGGACGGTCGTAACGCATGGCCAGGGAATTCCAACGCGGCCACAAGGCCAGGATCAGTGACCTCACCTCGGGCACGGATCTGTACGTAGGCGTGCAGATCTCCGGCCCCGGGCTGAACTTCGACATCAGCTGCTTCGGTCTCGACGCCGACGAGCGGCTCTCCGACGACCAGTACTTCGTGTTCTTCAACCAACCGAAGACCCCTGAGGAGTCCATCCAGCTCCTGGGTGCGCAGGCGGGTGACACGGAATCCTTCCGGGTCACCCTCGACAGGATCCCGTCGCGGATCCAGAAGCTCTCCTTCACGGCCACGATCGACGGCGCCGGACAGATGTCGCAGGTCGGGCCCGGGTACATCAGGATCGTCGCGGGCGGCGAGGAGGTGGCCCGGTATCCGTTCAACGGCTCCGAGTTCTCCACCGAGCGCGCTGTGATGCTGGGCGATTTCTATCTGAAGGACGTGTGGCGGTTCGCCGCCATCGGGCAGGGCTTCGACGGCGGGCTGGACGCGCTGCTGAGGAACTTCGGCGGTGAGGTCGCCGAAGAGGAGGTGCCCGAGGCGCAGCAGCCGCAGACCGGTGCCGCTCCGGGCTTCGCCCCGCCCGCCCAGGCCTCGGCGCCGCCGGCGTTCGGTGCCCCGGCTTCAGCCCCCGCCCCGGCGCCGGTCCCCGCGCAGCAGGCCCCGCAGGGCTTCGCCCCTCCGCCCGGCGCCATGCCGGCCCCGGCTCCCGTCCCGCCGCCCGGGCCCGACGTGCACGCCGCGCAGACCATTGTCGCGCCCATGAACACGCCGCCCGGCGGCTCCCCGGTGCCGCCCCCGGCCCCGGCGCCGTACGGCCAGCCCGGCACGCCGTACGGCCAGCCGAGCCAGCCCGGTCAGCAGCAGCCGCCCTACGGGCAGGTCCCCGGCCAGACCGCCCCGCCGCCTCCCGGCTACGGTCAGCCCCAGGCCCCCCAGGCCCCCCAGGCCCCCCAGGCCCCGGTACCGCCGCCCGGTTACGGCCAGCCGACTGCGCCGCAGGGATACGGGCAGCTCACTCCGCCGCAGGGTTACGGCCAGTCCACACCGCCGCCCGGCTACGGCCAGCAGGCCCCCCACGGAGCCCCGCAGGGCATGCCCCAGGGCGCTCCGCAGGGCGGCGCCGGGGTCATGGGCGCGCTCCAGCAGTTCAAGGAGACGGCGACCGGACAGCGCTGGACCCAGCAGAACAAGAAGCTGGTCCGCGTCGACCTCGGCGCTGAAGGCCAGCCCGTACTCGCCCGGCAGGGCAGCATGGTGCTCTACCAGGGCAAGGTCGACTTCAGCTACAAGGGCGCCGGATTCGCCGGCCGGGTCGTGGGCAATGCCACCGGTCAGGAGATGCAGCTGATGCGCTGCACAGGCAAGGGGCAGGTGTTCCTCGCCGACAACAGCGCGATGCTGCACCCCATCGAGCTTCAGGGTGACGCCGTCTGCGTCTCCGCGGAGAACGTCCTGGCCTTCGACGAGAGCCTCCAGTACGAGGTTCGCCGCATCGAGGGACACGGCATCCCTGGTGGCGCACTGTTCACGATGCAGTTCCAGGGAACCGGCACGGTCGTCGTCAAGACCCAGGGCGTGCCCGTGGTGCTGCCGGTCACGCCCACCACGTTCGCCGACTGCAACGCGGTGGTCGCCTGGTCGGCCGCCGCCCAGGTGGTCGTCTCGAGCCAGGTGCGGATGCGCCGCAACTCCTACGCGGGCGACACGGGCGAGAGCGTCAACCTGCAGTTCCGGGCGGCGCCCGGCAACTTCGTCATCGTCCAGCCGTACGAGATCTGAGGGAGAGCCCGACATGAACCAGCCGCTCGCGGGCTACGCTCCCGCACCGGTCACCGCCCGCATGGAGAACCACGGCAACCACATGCTGAAGGTCGCCATGCAGACCGGAAACGACCTCCTCGCGCGCGTGGGCTCCATGACCGCCTACGAGGGCTTCGTCCAGTACGAGCCCAACCCGCCGGCCGTCCGCCAGATCGCCAAGGACTGGATGACCGGCGAGGGCGCGCCGCTGATGAAGTGCTCCGGTGACGGTCTGCTCTACCTCGCCGACTACGGTGCGAACGTCGTCGTCATCAACCTCAACGGCGACGGAATCTCCGTCAACGCCACCAACCTGCTCGCCTTCGACGCCCACCTCACCTGGGGCGTGGAGCGGGTCAAGGGCCTGGCGAAGTTCGCCGGTCAGGGCTTGTGGAACACCAAGATCTCCGGACAGGGCTGGGTCGCGCTGACCTCCCGGGGCAAGCCGATCGTGGTCGACTGCGGCGGTGGCGAGGACGAGACGTACGTCGACCCGGACGCGCTCGTCGCCTGGTCCCCGAATCTCAAGGTGAAGGGCAAGCGCAGCTTCAAGGCGCAGTCGTTGATCGGCCGCGGCAGCGGCGAGGCCTACCAGATGGCCTTCTCCGGTCAGGGCATCGTCGTCGTCCAGCCCAGTGAGGACAGCACCGACCGCCTGCGGGCCCGGGGCTGAGGGGGAGCCAGAACATCATGCAGAGCCCGCTTTTCGCCTACAACGACCAGCAGACCCAGGAAGCCTGGAGCCTGCAGAACAAGCACATGCTCCGCGTCGCCCTGGAAGGCCACGACGACGTGCTCGCCCGCAAGGGCACGATGGTCGCCTACCAGGGGCTCGTCGAGTTCGACGCCGAGTACCAGAGCAACAACCAGTCACGCTCGCGCGCGCACACGGGTGAGGGCCTCGACCTGATGCGCTGCCACGGGCAGGGCACGGTCTTCTTCGCCAACCTCGCCCAGTACATCCACGTGATGGAGGTCGACCAGGAGGGTCTCACCGTCGACAGCAGCTACGTGCTGGCGATGGACTCCTCCCTGCATCACGAGGTCATCGCGGTCGACAGCCTGTACGGCATCTCCGGCTCGGGGAAGTACCAGCTCAACATCACCGGCCGGGGCAAGGTCGCCCTGATGACCTCGGGCGCACCGCTGCTGATGCAGGTGACACCCGACAAGTACGTCAACTGCGACGCCGACGCGATCGTCGCCTGGTCCACCGGCCTGCGCGTGCAGATGCAGGCCCAGACGCACTCCTCCGGGGTGTGGCGGCGCCGCGGCAGCACCGGCGAGGGCTGGGAGCTCAGCTTCATGGGCAGCGGCTTCGCGCTCGTCCAGCCCAGCGAGCTGCTGCCGCCGCAGAACGCCCAGATCGGGCAGGGCGCCGCCGCGCAGTACGGCATGGGCCAGCAGGGTGCCCGCGGTCAGAACCAGGGGAACGTCTGGAGCTGAGCGCGGTCCGGTAGCGCGGCCCGGATGGCACAGTCCGGTGCGGCCCAGTGAAGCGCAGTCCGGTAAGGGGTGATCGCACAGGCGGTCACCCCTTACGGGTTCAGAGCCGGGCTCGAGCTGCCTCGAGCAGGCGTACGACCGAGTCGTCGGCCACGTCCGCGACCTCCGTGTACGGGAACCAGCGCAGGTCGAGGGACTCGTCACTGATCGCCTCCACGGCTCCCTCGGGAGCCACCGCCGCGTACTGGACGTCCAGGTGCCAGGCGCACGGCGTGTGGTGGCGGTCCAGCCGCACGGGGCCACCGGGCAGCAGGGTGAGTCCGGCGACGCCCGACTCCTCCGTGCCCTCGCGCAGGGCCGCCCTCGCCAGGGTCTCGTCGACCGGCTCGCAGTGGCCGCCCATCTGCAGCCACATGCGCAGCTTCTTGTGCAGGGTCAGCAGGACCCGCTCGCGCGGCGGGTCGATCACGAGGGCGCTCGCCGTGACGTGACCGTCCCCGCACGCCTTCCACAGGCCGTCCGGGTGCGTCGCGAGGTGGTCCAGGTAGACCTGGCGCAGTTCGTCCTGGCCCTCGTGGCCCTTCAGGACCAGGACCGCGTCGTCGTGGAGGCTCACTCGGCGTCGTCGCCCTTGCCCTCGCCCTCGCCGCCGGTCTCGTCCTGACCCTTCTCGTCCTTCTTCTTCGGGTCGGGCTTCTTCAGATCGGGCTTGCCCGCCGCCTCGCCGAGCATCTTGTCGAGCTCGGAGAAGTCGAGCTGCTCCCGGTGTACGAAGCCGTCCGGGTCGTCCAGGTCGGACGCGGTCGGCAGCATGTCCGGGTGGGCCCACAGGGCGTCCCGGCCGTCGACGCCGTGCGCGTCGGTCAGGGACGCCCACAGACGCGAGGCGTCGCGCAGGCGGCGTGGGCGCAGCTCCAGGCCGATGAGGGTGGCGAACGTCTGCTCCGCCGGGCCGCCCGAGGCGCGACGGCGGCGCAGCGTCTCGCGCAGCGCGTCGGCGGAGGACAGGCGCGGCTTGGCGGCGGCGTGCACCACCGCGTCCACCCAGCCCTCGACGAGCGCCAGTGCCGTCTCCAGACGCGCCAGGGCGGTCTTCTGCTCCGGGGTGTCCTCCGGCTGGAACATGCCCTGCTGGAGGGCTTCCTGCAGCTGTTCGGGATTCTGCGGGTCGAACTGGCCGACCACGTCCTCCAGCTTGGCCGTGTCGACCTTGATCCCACGGGCGTAGCCGTCGACCGCGCCGAACAGGTGCGAGCGCAGCCACGGCACGTGCGCGAAGAGGCGCTGGTGGGCGGCCTCACGCAGGGCGAGGTACAGCCGCACCTCCTCCTGGGACACGCCGAGGTCCTTGCCGAACGCCTCGATGTTCGTCGGCAGCAGCGCGGCCTTGCCGGCCGGGCCGAGCGGCAGGCCCACGTCCGTCGAGCCCACAACCTCGCCGGCGAGCACGCCGACGGCCTGCCCGATCTGCGTGCCGAACATGGCGCCACCCATGGAGCGCATCATGCCGATCAGCGGGCCGGCCATGGCCTGCATCTCCTCGGGCAGCACGTCGCCCATGGCGGTGCCGACACGCTCGGCGACCGGGTCCACGAGCTCCCGCCAGGCGGGCAGGGTCGCCTCGACCCACTCCGCCCGGCTCCAGGCCACCGCGGTGCCCGCGCCGGACGGCAGGGCGGTCGCGTCGTCCAGCCACAGGTCGGCCAGGCGGACGGCCTCCTGGACGGCGGTGCGGTCGGTGGGACCGATGCTGGCGTCCTTCGTGCCGTCCGGCGTGCCCTGGGAGACGGTCTGGCGGGCGATCTGCTTGGCCATGTCCCAGTTCACCGGGCCGCCCTCGTAGGAGAGCATCTGGCCCAGCTGCTGGAACGCGGCGCCCAGGTCGTTGGGGTTCATGGAACCGAACATGGCGGCGAACGGGTTGTCCGCACCGGGGCTGCCAAGGCCGCCGGCTCCGGGCCCGAATCCGAACGGGTTGGCCGGTCCCTGACCACCGCCGCCCTGCTGGTCCTTCTTCTTGCCCTCGTCGCCGTCGTCCGGCTCCTCCGGCGGAAGGCCGAATCCGAATGGGGTGTCACTCACGGGGTTCCTCGGCTGGTAGGGCCGCCGGTTCTTTCCGGCGGCACGGCTGCCCGACTTCACCACCCAGCGTAGACACCCGGGGCGGTTCGGGCCTCGGTGCTTCGCCGACTGACGGCCTGCGGCAGGATGGATGCCACCTGGTACGTACGCGTCGCTCGCGCCCGTACTGAAGACAACCGCTGGAGACGCCCGGTGAGTTCCCCAGATCCGCAGGTTCGCGCAGCGCGAAACCAGTCAACCAGTTCCGCCCGCCCCGGCGCGCGCGGACCCGTCGTCGCGGTCACCGGTGCCGCGTCCGGCGTCGGGGCGCTGCTCGCCGCGCGGCTCGCCGCATCCGACGAGGTCAGACAGGTCGTGGCCATCGACGAACGGCGCGGTGAGTGCGCGGCGGCACAGTGGCAGATCCTGGATGTACGGGACCCGGCCATCGCCGAGAAACTGCGCGGCGTGGACGTGGTCGTACACCTGGCGGTCGACCTCGATCTGGAGACCGACGCGGCCGCCCGGACGGCTTACAACGTCCGGGGGACACAGACCGTCCTGACCGCCGCCGCGGCGGCCGGCGTACGCCGTGTCGTGCTGTGCACCTCCGCGATGGTCTACGGCGCCCTCCCGGAGAACGAGCTGCCGCTGTCCGAGGACGCCGAGCTGCGTGCCACGGCGGAGGCCACCGGGGTCGGGGACCTGCTGGAGATCGAGCGGCTCGGGCGTCGCGCACCGCGCGCGCACCCCGGCCTCAATGTGACCGTCGTCCGGCCGGCGGTGCTGGTCGGAGGCATGGACACCGCGCTGACCAGGTACTTCGAGTCGCCTCGGCTGCTTGTTGTGGCCGGGTCGCGGCCTGCGTGGCAGTTCTGCCACGTCGACGACCTGTGCAGTGCCCTGGAGTACGCCGTGCTGGAGAAGGCCGACGGGGAACTGGCCGTCGGTTGCGACGGCTGGCTTGAGCAGGAGGAGGTCGAGGAGCTCAGCGGCATCCGGCGGATGGAGCTGCCGTCGGCGGTCGCGCTCGGCGCGGCGGCCCGGCTGCACCGCATCGGCCTGACCCCCTCCCCGGCCGGGGACCTGGCGTACACGATGTACCCCTGGGTGGTGAGCGGCAGCCGGCTGCACGATGCCGGATGGCGGCCGAAGTACACCAACGAGGCGGTGCTCGCGGAGCTGCTGGAGGAGGTCTCCGGGCGGCACACGGTCGCCGGGCGGCGGCTCGGGCGCAAGGACGCGACGGCGGCGGGAGCCGCTGGGGCGACGGTGGCGCTGCTGGGCGCGGCCGCGGTGGTGCGACGGGCGCGGAAGGTCCGGCGGCGGATCTGAGGTCCGGCGCCGAACCTGAGGCGGGCGCCGGGCCGGCCCTCCCGGGGCGCCTGCCTGCGCCCGCACGCCTGCCTGCGCCCGCACGCCAGGCTCCTGCCCGGGCGGGCGGGGCCCCTGCCCCTCACCGACGACCGTGAGGCGGCCCTGTAGGAGGCTCCAAAGAGGTACGCGTGCGTGCGGGGCGATAGCGCTATTCCGTGCCGTCCGTGCCGTGGGGCACGATGGGCGTATGGCAACCACGAACGACCACCCCGGTGAGCTGGCCGCGCCGGATCCCGTCAAGCTGATCGGAATGCGGGAGACGCCCCTCTCCGTGGACGAGGTCTTCCGGGCCGTCGGAGACGACGCGGCCGGCGGGACCGCGCTGTTCGTCGGAACGGTCCGCAACCACGACGGGGGGACCGACGTCGACCGGCTGGGGTACTCGTGCCACCCCAGTGCCGAGGCCGAGATGCGGCGGATCGCGGAGAAGGTCGTCGCGGAGTACCCCGTGCGGGCGCTCGCGGCGGTGCACCGGGTGGGGGACTTGGAGGTCGGGGATCTCGCCGTGGTCGTCGCCGTGTCCTGCCCGCACCGGGGCGAGGCCTTCGACGCCTGCCGGAAGCTGATCGACGACCTCAAGCACGAGGTGCCCATCTGGAAGCACCAGTCCTTCTCGGACGGGACCGAGGAGTGGGTCGGCGCGTGCTGAGAACCGCGCCGCTCCCGTGACTCCGGTTGCGTAACCGACCCCCCGGCGTGAGCGTTGTCACTGCGGATGGTTAATCTGCTGATCAGTCAGTCGCGGACGCTCATGGGTTGGGAGGTCGGCATGGCAGCGCTTGCCTGGTTGCTGATTCCGCTTGTGGCCGCTGTCGGCGCGGGCCTGTGGGGCAGTTGGGCCAACCGGACCCGCAGGGCACGGAGCGACGGGCCCGAACTGGACGGCTACGCCCGCTTCCGTGAGGCCATGGAGAAGCCCCGCACCGGGGCCTGATCGCACGGCCCATCCCTGACGGTGTTCTGACAGCCCCGTCCCGTACTGTCGTGCCATGCCACGCCGCACCGCGACGATGCTCGCCTCCACCCTGATGCTGATCGCGCTCCTGTGCGCGGGTGTGTTCATCCCCGTGCCGTATGCGGAGATGTCCCCGGGGCCGACGGTGAACACCCTTGGCGATCACGACGGCGAGTCGGTGCTGCAGATCGACGGGCGCGACACCTACGAGGCGAGCGGCCATCTGAACATGACCACCGTCCGGGTCACCAGTGCCGAGTACAGGATGAACCTCGTGGAGGCGGTCTACGGCTGGCTGGCGCACGACAACCGCGTGGTACCGCACGAGACCCTCTACCCGGACGGCAAGACCGAGGAAGAGGCCACTCAGGAGAACGCCGAGGAGTTCAGCCAGTCCCAGGAGAGCGCCAAGGTGGCCGCCCTCAAGGCACTCGACATCCCGGTGAAGTCCTGGGTGATCGTCTCCACGGTCGTCAAGGACTCACCGTCCGAGGGCAGGCTGCACGCCGGAGACGTGATCAAAGCAGTGGACGGCAAGACCGTCAGGAAGCCCGCGGACGTCGCCGAGCTGGTGACCGAGCACAAGCCCGGCCAGGACGTCGTCTTCACGATCGTGCCCGCCAAGGAGCAGGCCGCCGCGGAGAAGGAGGGCCGGACGCCCACCACGACCCAGGACGTCACGATCACCACCGGGACCTCCGACGACGCCGGGGACGAGCGCGCCGTCGTCGGGATCGCCGCCGGAACCGACCACACGTTCCCGTTCTCCATCGACATCAAGCTGGCCGATGTCGGTGGCCCGAGCGCCGGCCTGATGTTCGCCCTCGGCATCTACGACAAGCTCACGCCCGGCGACCTGACCGGCGGCAAGTTCGTCGCCGGCACCGGAACGATCGACGACAACGGCAAGGTCGGCCCCATCGGCGGCATCGGGATGAAGACCATCGGCGCACGCGACCAGGGGGCCCAGTACTTCCTGACGCCCGCCGACAACTGCGCGGCCGCCGCCGAGGACGTCCCCGACGGGCTCACCCTCGTGAAGGTGGACACCATCGACGACGCCCTCGGCGCGCTGACGGACATCCGCTCGGGCAAGACCTCGGACCTGCCGAAGTGCACGACCGGATGACTGGCCCGGTGACGGACCGGGCAGCCGGGTAGAGCCCCGCGGACCTACTCCTCGAAGGTCGCCGTCAGCGCCTGGGCCAGCCCCGGCACCAGGTCGGAGCCCGTGAGGACCTCCGTGGCGGCGTCCTTCTCCCGCAGCCGCAGGGCCGAGTCGCGGGCGCCGTCGCGCTGGACCGCGACCGTCATGCGGACCTCCTGGCGCTCGGGGTGCTCCGCCACCCACCGCGCCAGTCCGGTCTCGTCCAGGCCCTCGGGGACCTGGGCCTCGGCGGAGGGCGGCAGCATCAGGCGCTCCACGGCGAGGGCGCAGCCGACCACCGAGTCGGGCCAGGCGATGGTGCCCAGGAACTCGTCGAGCGGCTGGTCCGTTGGAATCTCGTCCTGCTCGATCGGGGTCAGGCCGGAGCTCTCCGGCTCGTCCGGCAGACCGAGCCGGTCGGCGAGCGAGGGCTGATCGGCCCTGAGACGTGCGGTGTCGACAAGTGCGAAGAGGCGTGCGGGCTGGTCCCAGCCCAGGCCGGAGACGTACTCGTCGATCTCGAGTACGGCCCGGGTGAGGGGGTTCGCTGCCATGGGGGTGTTGGACATGGTCACAATCCTGCCTCGTTGGTAGCCCGAATCGGGAACCGAGTAAACGATGAGTAAGTTGCATAGGTGTGGGCCCACGATCACGGGGGCGCACGGGTGGCCCACGAACCCGAGGGCCTGACGGATCAACAGCGAACTTCGAGGTGCGCACCTTGGCTTTCCAGATGCCGGACCGCGGCGGAGGCCCCCCGACGGGGCCGCGGATCAGAGTGGGCCGCCCGTCCCGGCGTGTCCGAACCCTGCTGATGACACTTGGTGTCCTGGCCGTGCTCGCCATGGTGTTCACCATGTTCGCGGGATTCTGGACGGACTGGTTGTGGTATCGGTCGGTCCACTACTCGTCGGTGTTCACCACGACCCTGTGGACCAAGATCGGTCTCTTCTTCGTCTTCGGTCTGCTGATGGCGCTCGCCGTCGGGTTCAACATCTGGCTGGCCCACCGGCTGCGGCCGCCGCTGAGCGCCATGTCGATGGAGCAGCAGAACCTCGACCGGTACCGGATGGGCATCGCCCCGTACAAGAAGTGGCTGCTGATCGGGATCACCGCCCTGGTCGGTCTGATCGCCGGCGCCTCGGCGTCCGGTCAGTGGCGGACCTGGCTGATGTGGGTCAACGGTGTGCCCTTCGGGCAGAAGGACCCCCAGTTCAAGCTGGACGTCTCCTTCTACGCCTTCGACCTGCCCTGGTACCGGTTCCTGCTCGGCTTCGGCTTCGCCGCCGTGATCATCTCCGTGATCGCCGCCGCGGTCACCCACTACCTGTACGGCGGGCTCCGCGTCACCAGCCCGGGTGCGCGTGCCACGGCCGCGGCCACCGGGCACCTGTCGGTGCTCATCGGCGTCTTCGTCGCCCTCAAGGCGGTCGCCTACTGGCTCGACCGGTACGGGCTGGCGGTGAAGTCCAGCGACTTCAAGGCGACCGACAGCTGGACCGGCCTGAGGTACGTCGACGCCAACGCCTACCTGCCGGCCAAGACGATCCTGTTCTGCATCGCCGTCATCTGCGCGCTGCTGTTCTTCGCCACCCTGTGGCGTCGCACCTGGCAGCTGCCCGTGATCGGCTTCGGTCTGATGGTGCTCTCCGCGATCCTCATCGGCGGCCTGTACCCGGCACTGGTCCAGAAGTTCCAGGTCCAGCCGAACGAGCAGGCCAAGGAGGCACCGTACGTCCAGAAGAACCTCAAGGCGACGCGCGAGGCCTACGGCATCGAGGGCACCCAGGTCACCGAGTACCCGGGCGTGAGCGAGACCAAGGACAAGACCAAGCTCCGTGACGACGTGGACGCCGCCGCGTCCATCCGGATCATGGACCCCAACGTCATCTCGCCGACGTTCCAGCAGCTCCAGCAGATGCGGAACTACTACGCGTTCCCGAACAACCTGGACGTCGACCGCTACGCCAAGGACGGCAAGGACCAGGACACGGTCATCGGTCTGCGCGAGCTGAACCTGGCCGGCATCCCGAAGAAGAACTGGATCAACAACCACTTCCGCTACACCCACGGCTACGGCGTGGTCGCGGCCAAGGGCACCGAGGTCGATGCCGAGGGCCGCCCGGTCTTCACCGAGTCCAACCTGCCGTCCGAGGGCGACCTCGGCGAGTACGAGCAGCGGATCTACTACGGCGAGAAGACCACCACGTACTCGATCGTCGGCGGTCCCCAGAAGGAGATCGACTACTCCGACGACAGCGGGGAGAAGACGTTCAGCTACAAGGGTGACGGCGGGGTCGACCTGTCCAACGCCGTCAACCGGGCGGCATACGCGGCCGCGTTCGGCGAGCCGCAGATCCTCTACTCCGGCGCGATCGGTGAGGGCTCGCGGATCCTGTACAACCGCACGCCCAAGGAGCGCCTCGAGGCGGTCGCCCCGTGGCTGACCATCGACGGCGACGCCTACCCGGCGGTGGTGGACGGCCGTATCCAGTGGATCGTGGACGCGTACACGACGACGAACGGTTATCCGTACGCCTCCCGTACGACGCTGGGCGACACGACGGCCGACTCCCTGACCGCGGCCAACGACCAGCGTGCGGTGGTGGCCCAGCAGAACCAGGTCAACTACATCCGCAACTCCGTGAAGGCGACCGTCGACGCGTACAGCGGTGACGTGAAGCTCTACCAGTGGGACACCGAGGATCCGGTCCTGAAGACCTGGATGAAGGCGTTCCCGGACACGGTGCAGGACAAGGGCGAGATCTCCGACGAGCTGATGGCGCATCTGCGTTATCCGCAGGACCTGTTCAAGGTCCAGCGCGAGCTGCTCACGCGCTACCACGTGAAGGACGCCAACACGTTCCTCAGCGGCAGCGAGGTGTGGCAGGTGCCGGACGACCCGACCAACAAGTCGGGCGACGCGGTACCGCCGTACTACCTGAGCATGAAGATGCCCGACCAGGACAAGCAGGCGTTCTCGCTCACGACGACGTTCACGCCCAACGGACGTGACAACCTCAGCGCGTTCATGGCGGTCGACGCCGAGGCGGGGACGGAGGGCTACGGCAAGATCAGAATTCTGAAGCTGCCGACGAGTACGACCGTCAACGGACCCAAGCAGGTCCAGAGCCAGTTGAACTCCGAGCAGGACATCGCCGAGACCATCAGGCTGCTGAGAGGCGGCGACTCGGAGGTCGAGTACGGCAATCTGCTGACGGTGCCGCTCGACGGCGGACTGCTGTACGTGGAGCCGGTCTACGTACGCGGTGGCGACCTCAAGTACCCGTTGCTGCGCAAGGTACTGGTCAGCTACGGGGGCGCCACCGCCTTCGAGGACACACTCGACGAGGCGCTGGCCAAGGTCTTCGGGGAAGCGACGGAGGAGGGCACCACCGAGCCGCCACCCGACGAGGGCGAGGACACGACGGAGCCGCCGCCGACGTCCACCAACCCGACGGTGCGGGAAGCGCTGGGTGACGCGCAGGAGGCCTTCGAGGCCGGCCAGAAGGCCCTGGAGCAGAAGGACCTGGCCGCGTACGCGGATGCCCAGAAGGACCTGGAGGAGGCCCTGCGGCGCGCCGAGGAGGCGCAGTCCAAGGCCGACGAGAGCGCCGGCGGCAAGAACGGTGACGGCAAGACCGGGGACCAGGCCGGGGAGAAGACCGGGGACAAGGCCGGGGACGGCAAGTCCAGTCCGAGTTCCACCCCGGCCGGAGCCTCCGG
This sequence comes from Streptomyces marokkonensis, assembly GCF_039539045.1. Classification (NCBI taxonomy): domain Bacteria; kingdom Bacillati; phylum Actinomycetota; class Actinomycetes; order Kitasatosporales; family Streptomycetaceae; genus Streptomyces; species Streptomyces marokkonensis. Next base: position 19,267 of record NZ_BAABCQ010000037.1, on the reverse strand, counting down.
TGGAGGCGCGGACAGCGGCTGACCCCGCTGCTTCGAGCCGGGCGTTCGAGCTGGTCAAAGCCCATCCCGCGCCGTGCTAGGGTTGTGAACACAACGGCGCGGGGTGGAGCAGCTCGGTAGCTCGCTGGGCTCATAACCCAGAGGTCGCAGGTTCAAATCCTGTCCCCGCTACTGAAGTCGTGAGCTACGTGCGAACGACAAACAAAGGCCCGGATTCCTTTTGGAATCCGGGCCTTTGTGATGTGCGAACGCATGTGTCGGCGGGTCTACGGCCGCGCCACCAAGGGGAGTTGGGGAGATCTGTGTTTGACTTGTCTCCCTGTGGGCATGTCGACAAAACGCTGAAGTGACCTCACTGGCTGCGGTATACCGGATGTACCCAGGTTGCAGGTGGTGCGACGATGGACGTTATGGGGGACATGGTAAATCTGTTCGGGACAGGGCGTTTTGCCCAGCCGTCCGGTCAGGAGGAGAGCGCGGACGAGGCCCAGGAAGCCGCCGACGAGGCTGCCGAGGAAGTACGCAGGCGACTCGCCGCCGACGCCGGTGACGTCGAGGCGATGAGCGTCCTCGGTGCGATGCTGCTGCGCCGCGGCGACTTCGACGGGGCCGAGTCCCACCTGCGTGCCGCCACCGCGGCCGGTGACCGGGCCGCCGCCAACAACCTGGGCGTCCTGCTGCACCAGCGCGGGTACGCCGACGACGCCGCCGGATGGTGGCGGATCGCCGCCGTCGCCGGGTCCGCGGCGGCCGCCCACGCCCTGGGACGGCACTTCCGCGAGCGAGGGGACGAGCCCGCCGCCGAGTACTGGCTGTGCCAGTCCGCCGAGCAGGGCCATGTGCTGGGCGCCTACGCGCTCGCCGACCTGCTGGAGCACCGCGGTGACGGCGCCGGGTCCGAGCGGTGGATGCGGGCCGCGGCCGAGCGGGGGCACCGGGAGGCCGCCTACCGGCTGGCCCGGACGCTCGACAGAAGCGCCCGGCCCTACCGTAACGGCGGTGACCGTGCGCGGCCCCCCGCGGCCGACGAGGCCGAACAGTGGTACCGGCAGGCCGCCGCCCGCGGCCACCGGCGGGCCGCACTGCACCTCGGGACGATCCTGGAGAGGCGGGGCGAACTCAAGGAGGCCGGCCGCTGGTACCTCACGTCCGCCAAGGACGGTGAGCCCCGCGCGGCCTGCGCGCTCGGCTTCCTGCTGCGCGACGCAGGGGACACGGAGAGCGCGGCCGTGTGGTGGCTGAGGGCCGCGCAGGACGGCGACGGCAACGCCGCCAACGCGCTGGGCGCACTGCACGCCGAGCGCGGCGAGACCCAGACCGCCGAGCGCTGGTACCGGGCCGCCATGGACGCCGGGGACGACAACGGGGCCTACAACCTCGGGCTGCTCTGCGCCGAACAAGGGCGCACCACGCAGGCCGAGCAGTGGTACCGGCGGGCCGCGTACGCCGGACACCGGGAGGCCTCCAACGCGCTGGCCATCCTGCTGCTGCGCGGCGGGGACGAGACCGGCGCCGAGCCGTGGTTCTCCAAGGCCGCCGAAGCGGGCAGCGTCGACGCCGCGTTCAACCTCGGGATCCTGCACGCCGGACGGGGTGAGGAGCGGGCGGCGCTGCGCTGGTACGAGGGAGCCGCCGCTGCCGGGCACACCGAGGCGGCGCTGCAGGTCGGGATGGCGCGCCTGCGTGACGGGGACGAGCGCGAGGCCGAGCGGTTCCTGCGATGTGCGGCGGGGGGCGGCAGCGCGGAGGCCGCGTACCGCCTGGCGACGGTGCTCGACGCGCGCCGCCCGCCCGCGCCCGCGCACGAGCTGGGCGAGACGGCGCAGGAGAAGTCCGAGTGCGAGGAGTGGTACGAGCGGGCGGCCTCCCAGGGGCACCGGCGGGCCCAGGTGAGGGTCGGGATGCTGGCCGCCGCGCGGGGCGACGTGGTGGAGGCGGCGCGGTGGTACCGGGAGGCCGCCGAGGCCGGTTCCCGCAACGGCGCCTTCAACCTGGGGCTGTTGCTCGCCCGGGAGGGGAGCGATCCGGAGGCCGTCGTGTGGTGGCGCCGGGCGGCCGACGCCGGGCACGGACGGGCGGCGCTGCGGCTGGCGCTGGTCTGCGCGCGGCGGGGGGACCTGGCCGAGGGGCAGCGGTGGGCCGACCGGGCGGTGTCGCTGGGGCCGGTGGAGGTGGGGGAGCGGGCGGCCCGATTGCGGGACGCGTTGCGGCAGGAGCTGTCGGCGTGACCGCCGCGCTGGGCCAGGGTGCCTTCTTCGGGGCGACGGCGTAGGCGCAGGGCGGGGGCGGGTCGCGCGGTCCGACGCCGGCGCGGTGCCGGTGCGCCCCGACCCCGTGCGGCCAGTGGGGGGCCTCCCCGGCGAGGCCCCCCGTGCCCGTGGCTGGCGGAAGCGATTTGCTTCTGGTCGTGGGGTTGCGTAATGTTCCATTCATCGACGCGGGGTGGAGCAGCTCGGTAGCTCGCTGGGCTCATAACCCAGAGGTCGCAGGTTCAAATCCTGTCCCCGCTACTGAAGGCCGAGGGTCGGAATCCGAAAGGGTTCCGGCCCTCGGTGCGTTGGCCGTTCACCATCCGTTCACCGGGTTCGCGGCGCCCACGCGAAAGCCCCGGCACTCATCGGTGCCGGGGCTTTCGTGCGAGTGGAAGCGTCTGCGCCCGGAAGGCGTCTGCGACGGGAAGGCCCTATGCCGCCGCGCAGTTCGGGCAGGTGCCGCGGTAGGTCACCTCGACGTCCGAGACGGAGAAGCCGAAGCGCTCCGAGTCGGGAAGGTCGGCCAGTGGGTTGCCGACCGGGTGGACGTCCCGGATCGCGCCGCACTGGGCGCAGACCAGGTGGTGGTGCGGCTGGTGCGCGTTCGGGTCGTACCGCTTGGCGCGCTTGTCCGTCGCGACTTCCAGGACCTCACCGAGTGAGACCAGCTCGCCCAGGGTGTTGTAGACGGTCGCCCGAGAGATCTCGGGGAGCTTGCCCACGGCCCTGGCGTGCACCTCGTCGGCCGTCAGGTGGACGTGTTCGCCGTCGAGGACCTCGGCCACGACGCGTCGCTGCGCGGTCATGCGCCAGCCGCGTCCACGCAGCCGTTCCAGTAGGTCACTCATACAGACCAGCCTAGCAGCAGGGGGACCCAGGTCCCGAACGTGTGTGACTTTGGAATCTTGCTTGACTTAGACATTGTCCATTGTAGGATCGGTAGCGGCATTAGCCAAGGGACAGGTTTTGCAGGATTGGCGCAGGAGGCGTACGTGACTCAGGGACCGCTCACTACGGAGGCCGGGGCACCGGTAGCCGACAACCAGAACAGTGAGACCGCGGGCGTCGGCGGCCCCGTGCTCGTGCAGGACCAGCTCCTGCTGGAGAAGCTGGCCCACTTCAACCGTGAGCGCATCCCGGAGCGTGTGGTGCACGCCCGCGGCGCCGGCGCCTACGGCACCTTCACGGTTACCGCCGATGTCACCAAGTACACCCGGGCGAAGTTCCTGTCCGAGGTCGGCAAGGAGACGGAGGCCTTCCTCCGCTTCTCGACCGTGGCCGGCAACCTGGGCGCGGCGGACGCCGTCCGTGACCCGCGCGGCTTCGCGCTGAAGTTCTACACCGAAGAGGGCAACTACGACCTCGTCGGCAACAACACGCCGGTGTTCTTCATTCGGGACGCCATCAAGTTCCCGGACTTCATCCACACCCAGAAGCGCGACCCCTACACGGGTTCGACGGAGATGGACAACGTCTGGGACTTCTGGGGCCTGTCGCCGGAGTCGACGCACCAGGTGACCTGGCTGTTCGGTGACCGCGGCATCCCGGCGTCGTACCGCCACATGGACGGCTTCGGCTCGCACACGTTCCAGTGGAACAACGAGGCCGGCGAGGCCTTCTGGGTCAAGTACCACTTCAAGACCGACCAGGGCATCAAGTGCCTCACGCAGGCCGAGGCCGACAAGCTCGCCGGTGAGGACCCCGACTCCCACCAGCGTGACCTGCGTCAGGCCATCGAGCGCGGCGACTTCCCGTCCTGGACCGTCGGCGTGCAGATCATGCCCGTCGCCGAGGCCGCGAAGTACCGCTTCAACCCGTTCGACCTGACCAAGGTGTGGCCGCACGCGGACTATCCGGTCATCGAGTTCGGCAAGCTGGAGCTCAACCGCAACCCGGAGAACGTCTTCGCCGAGGTCGAGCAGTCGATCTTCTCCCCGGCGCACTTCGTGCCCGGCATCGGCCCGTCCCCGGACAAGATGCTCCAGGGCCGCCTGTTCGGCTACGGCGACGCCCACCGCTACCGCGTCGGCATCAACGCCGACCACCTGCCGGTGAACCGTCCGCACGCCACCGAGGCGCGCACCAACTCCCGTGACGGCTACCTGTACGACGGCCGCCACAAGGGCGCGAAGAACTACGAGCCGAACAGTTTCGGCGGCCCGTTCCAGACGGACAAGCCCCTGTGGCAGCCGTCCGCGGTCTCGGGTGCCACCGGCGAGACCGTGACCCCGTCGCACGCCGAGGACAACGACTTCGTCCAGGCGGGCAACCTCTACCGGCTCATGACGGACGAGGAGAAGGAGCGGCTGATCAACAACCTGGCCGGCGCCCTCTCCGGCGTTTCGCGCGACGACATCATCGAGCGCGCGATCAACAACTTCCGTCAGGCCGACGGTGACTTCGGCAAGCGGCTGGAGGCCGCGGTCCAGGCCCTGCGCGGCTGACGTCCAGCACTGGACCGCTTGTCGTAGCGGCGGGCCGGATCCCCGGGGACGGGGGTCCGGCCCGTTCGACATGTCGGCGGAGGTGCCACCAGGTGTGCCACCTCCGAGCGCCGTGGGCCGTGTTGGTGTGCCGTCGGGCGGATGGCGTCAGGCGGTCACCGCCGGTGCCGCGTGCGGCGACCGCTCCGGTGCCCAGCACCGGATGATGTCGCGGACCGAGACGATGCCTGCGGGCTCGCCGCGTTCGAGGACGATGAGGTGGCGGAAGCCGCCGTGCGCCATCGCCCGGGCCGCCTCCTCCACGGTCCAGGACGGTGCGGCGAACACGACGTCGGTGGTGGTGTGGGCGTGGGCGCGTTCGGTGTCCGGGTCCTGGCCCAGGCCCACGGAGACCAGGACGTCGCGTTCGGTGAGGATGCCGATGCCGCCGGCGTCGGGGTCGTGCACCACGGCCGCTCCGACGCGGCGCGCGGACATCAGGGCGGCGGCCTGGCGGAGGGTGTGGGCGGGGCCGATGGTGAGGACGACCGTACTCATGGCTTCGCGGACGAGCATGGGTGGAGCCACCTCCTGCCGGTGATCCATGAGCTGGTTCATGGATTCACAAGTTCACAAGTGAGGGCTCTCAGAGTGGCAGGCAAAGCACGGGTCAACAAGGGGTGCGTCGGGGGCACGCGAAGGGCGTGCGGGGGGCGCCAGGAAGGCGCTCAGTAGCGCTGGTTGAGGTACCCGAGGAGTTCGTCGTGGAGTCGGCCGTTCGACGCGGCCGCGTTGCCGCTGTTCGGGCCGGGCCGGCCGTCGAGGCCGGTGAAGGTGCCGCCGGCCTCCGTGACGATGATCGAGTTCGCGGCCATGTCCCAGAGGGAGAGCTCGGGTTCGGCACAGATGTCGACCGAGCCCTCGGCGACCATCATGTACGGCCAGAAGTCGCCGTACGCGCGCGTCCGCCACACCTCGCGGGTCAGGTCGAGGAAGCCGTCGAGCCGGCCCTGTTCCTCCCAGCCTTGAAGCGAGGAGTACGCGAAGGAGGCGTCGGAGAGCTCCGAGACCTGGGAGACGCGCAGCCGGGAGGCCGAGGTCAGGCTGCGGCCGGTGAAAGCACCGTGGTCCTTCACCGCCCACCAGCGACGGCCGAGCGCCGGGGCGGAGACGAGGCCGACGACGGGCTGGTAGCCGCCCTCCCCCGCCTCTGTGAGGGAGATGAGGGTCGCCCAGACGGGGACGCCGCGCACGTAGTTCTTGGTGCCGTCGATCGGGTCGATGATCCAGCGGCGGGGGCCGGTGCCCTCGACGCCGTACTCCTCGCCGAGGACCGCGTCGCGGGGGCGGGCGCGGGAGAGGTGGCCGCGGATGAGCTCCTCGGCGGCCTTGTCCGCCTCGCTCACCGGGGTCATGTCCGGCTTGGTCTCGACCTTCAGGTCGAGGGCCTTGAAGCGTTCCATCGTCGCGGCGTCGGCGGCGTCCGCGAGGACGTGGGCGAGGCGGAGGTCGTCAAGGTAGTCGGGCATGCCGTCACGGTATCTGCCGGAGACGGGGCGGGGCTACCAGGGCTTTGGCGGGCTGGAGCGCGGTCCCGGGAGTGAGTGGTGGTGACGGGCGGGTGTGCGGGCCGGTGTTGGTGTGGTGCGTGGGTCCGGCGGTGCCGGGTGGAGGTGGGGCCGCGGACCGGCGTGGCGGAGTGCCGCCGCATCGACGAATCGCGGCCCTCAGGGCGGCGCGAGGGCTCTTGACAGTGCTCCCACACCCGTCAAATCTGGGCAGCAAGTCGCTTGGGGTGTCGTTCGGATCGCCGAGGCCGTGGGATCGCAAGGCGCCGTTCTCCGGCGCCGACCTGATCCGTAGGACACCCCCTGGGCCCGAGGGAGGCGATGGTGCCTGCAGCCCGGGAATCCCTGCTCGATGCCGCCTGCACCGCGTTGGCGCGTCGGCCGTGGTCCGCTGTGCGGATGGTGGACGTGGCGGCGGCGGCCGGGGTGTCCCGGCAGACGCTGTACAACGAGTTCGGGAGCAAGGAGGGCCTCGCCCGGGCGCTCGTCCGCAGGGAGGCGGACGGGTACCTGGCCGGCGTGGAGCGTGCGCTTGCCGACGGCCCCGGTGACTCCCGCGAACGGCTCACCGCGACCGCCGAGTGGACCGCGTCCGCCGCTCGCGGGAACGCGCTGGTGCGGGCCATGCTCACCGGCTGTTGGAGCGAACGGCTGCCCTCTCCGGCCCTGGCGGCGGTGCCGTCCTCCTCGGCCGTGCCGGCCCAGCGCCGCGCCGACGGCCCGCTGCCCTCGCCCGGCGACTTCGTCGCCCTCGTCCGTGACCGTGCCGTGGCCGCACTGAAGGTCTCGGACACGCTCCCGGACGTCACCGAGCTGGCCCGTTCCTGCGAACTGGCCGTGCGTCTCGCCCTGTCCTGCGTCGCGGCGCCACCTGCCGAGGGCGGGGTGGCGGAACTCGTACGCACCGCCCTGCCGCGCGGGCTGACGGCGTAGCGGCGACCGCGCCGGACCGCGCCGGACCGCGCCGGACCGCGCCGGACCGCGCCGGACCGCGCCGGACCGC
>NZ_BAABCQ010000037.1:0-11923 GCF_039539045.1 Streptomyces marokkonensis | reverse complement strand
GCGGTGGACCCGACGGTCGCGGCGGACCGCGGTGGGCCCGTCAGAAGGCGGTGGACGTGGCGGACCCGACGCGACGCGGCGAGCGCGTCGATCGCCTCAGTGCGCCGAGCCCGACAGCTGCAGCCCGATCACACCGATGATGACGAAGCTGATCGAGACGATCTTCAGGGTCGAGACCAGGTCGCCGAGGAAGACCATGCCGTAGATGGCGGTGCCCGCCGCGCCGATACCGGTCCACACCGCGTACGCGGGACCGACGTCGAGCTTCTTCAGGGCCATGGTCAGCAGGCCGAAACTGCCCAGCGCGAAGGCGCAGAAGGCGATGGTGGGCCAGAGCCGGGTGAACCCGTGCGACAGCTTCAGACAGACGGCGAAGCCGGTTTCGAGCACCCCGGCCACTATGACCAGCAGCCACGCCATGTGTTGTCCTCCCGTAGTCCCGTACCGTGACCGCCGCGTCGCCTGGTCTCTTCACTGGGTCGCTTCGTCCGGCTTTGCGCAGGCTTGGATCCGGCTTGGTGCGATTATGCACTTACCGGTCCCACGGCACGGCAAACAACGCGGAGGTCAGTCGCCTTCCTTCGCTTCCCGCGTCGAGAGCAGCCGGCGCAGCGAGTACAGCCTGGCGGGGTCGGCGTGTCCTTCGGCGATCCACGCGTCCAGCGCGCAGTCGGGCTCGTCGTGACTGCACGCGCGGGGGCAGCCCTCCGTGCCGGGCACCAGGTCGGGGAAGGCGTTGATCACCCGGGACGGATCGATGTGCGCCAGCCCGAACGACCGTACGCCCGGGGTGTCGACGACCCAGCCGCCCTCCTTCGAGGACAACGGCAGGGCGAGGGCCGAGGTCGTCGTGTGCCGGCCACGTCCCGTCACCGCGTTGACGTGGCCCGTCACGCGACGGCGGTCCTCGGGCACCAGCGTGTTCACGAGCGTCGTCTTGCCGACTCCGGAGTGGCCGACGAAGGCCGTGATCTTGCCGTCCAGGTGCTCTCTTACGAGGCCGGCCGCGGCGCCGTTCTCCAGTTCCTCGCGGCTGGTCACGACGTACGGGATGTCCAACGCGCCGTACAGTTCGAGCAGTTCGTCGGGCGGTGCGAGGTCCGACTTGGTCATCACCAGCAGCGGGGTGAGGCCGCCGTCGAACGCCGCGACCAGGCAGCGGTCGATCAGACGCGGTCGTGGCTCGGGGTCGGCGAGGGCGGTGACGATGGCGAGTTGGTCGGCGTTGGCGACGACCACGCGCTCGTAGGGGTCGTCGTCGTCCGCCGTGCGGCGCAGGAGCGAGGTGCGCTCCCCGATGCGGACGATGCGCGCGAGGGTGTCCTTCTTGCCGGTCAGGTCACCGACCAGTGCCACCCGGTCGCCGACCACCGCCGCTTTGCGGCCCAGTTCGCGGGCCTTCATCGCCATGACGATCCGGTCCCCGACGAGGCAGGTCAGCCGGCCGCGGTCCACGGTCAGGACCAGGCCCTCGGCGGCGTCCTCGTGCTTGGGCCGGATGTGGGTGCGCGGCCGGTTGCCCTTGCGGTTGGGGCGGGAACGGATGTCGTCCTCGTCGGTGTGCTTGCCGTAGCGACGCATGGCGAACCGTCCCTATACCCCGAGCATCCCGGTCCACAGGTCGGGGAATTCGGGCAGGGTCTTGGCCGTCGTCGCCACGTTCTCGATCCGCACCCCTTCCACCGCGAGGCCGATGACCGCGCCGGCGGTGGCCATGCGGTGGTCCTCGTAGGTGTGGAAGGTCCCGCCGTGCAGTGGCCGCGGGCGGATGTGCAGGCCGTCGGCGGTCTCGGTGACGTCGCCGCCGAGTTCGTTGATCTCCTTGGTGAGCGCGGCCAGCCGGTCCGTCTCGTGCAGGCGCAGATGCGCCACCCCGCGCAGGGTCGAGGGGGAGTCCGCGAGGGCGGCGACGGCCGCGATGCCCGGGGTGAGCTCACCGACCTCACTCAGGTCGACGTCGATGCCGTGCACGGCACCCGACCCGGTGAAGACGAGCCCGTAGTCGGTCAGTTCGCAGGAACCGCCCATCTCGGTGAAGATCTCGCGGAGCCGGTCACCGGGCTGGGTGGTGCGGGACGGCCAGTCGGGGACCACGACCTTGCCGCCGGTCACCAGCGCCGCCGCCAGGAACGGCTGGGCGTTGGACAGGTCGGGCTCGACCGTGAGGTCCCGGCCGAGCAGCGCGCCCGGCGTGACCCGCCAGACGTTCGGCTCACCGCCGGACTCCGGGGTGTCGACCTGGGCGCCGACCGAGCGCAGCATGTCGACGGTCATGCGGATGTGCGGCATGGACGGCAGCGCGGAGCCGGTGTGGCGGACCTCGACGCCCTGGTTGAAGCGCGGTCCGGACAGCAGCAGGGCGCTGACGAACTGGGAGGACGACGACGCGTCGATCTCGACCGGGCCGCCCTCCAGCGCGCCGCCGCCCTGCACGGTCAACGGCAGTGCGCCGCGCCCGTCGTCGTCGATGCGGGCGCCGAGGGCGCGCAGCGCGTCGAGCACCCCGTGCAGGGGACGCTCGTACGCACGCGGGTCGCCGTCGAAGCGGATGGCGCCGTCGGCGAGTGTGGCGACCGGCGGCAGGAAGCGCATGACCGTGCCGGCGTTGCCCACGTCGACCGTGGCCGGGCCGCGCAGGCCGGCCGGGATGACACGCCAGAACTCGCCGGTGCCGTCCGGGCCGACGCCCTCCTCGATCTCGACGCCCATCGCGCGCAGGGCGTCGGCCATCAGCAGGGTGTCGCGGGAGCGCAGCGGGCGGCGGAGCCAGCCGGGCTCGGAGGCGAGAGCGGCCAGTACCAGGGCACGGTTGGTGACCGACTTGGATCCGGGCACGTGGACGGTCGCGTCGACGGCTCCGCTCGCGTGCGGGGCGGGCCAGAGGATGGTGTGCGCGGGGTTCACGGTCATGGGCCCCACTTTAATGGCTGAGGACCATCGGAGATCTTGATCAAAAGCGGTGAAACCTGACCGAAACCGCGACAGTGCAATTGCCGTGCATATATGCGGAGCGTAGGGCAGAGCACATACCCCGGGTCACCCCTGTCGCCCTGGGCTCACAGATCCAGCAGCCAGCGCCCCCCGCCGACCAGCGAGCACAGCGACACCGCGTGGAACAGGAAGAACCACACCCCCGCCGGCGCGTGGGTCAGCCGGGCCAACTGGTCCGCGTCCGAGTCGCCGGCCCCGCCCCGCGCCCGTTTGGCCTGCAGCTCGAACGCCGGACGTACCCCGCCGAGCAGCAGGAACCACACCACCGCGTACGCGAACGCCGCCTGCACCTGGGGCCCGGCCAGCCAGGACACCAGGACGAACGTGGCCCCGGTGAGCACCACCGTCAGTACCCCGTACGCGTTGCGGACCATCACCAGCAGTGCGACGAGCAGCGCCGTCGCCAGCCACAGCAACAGGGTGATGCGTCCTGAGGCGAGCAGCGCGGCGCCGCCGAGGCCGAGCAGCGGGGGAGCGGTGTAGCCGGAGACCGCGGTGAGGATCATCCCGAGGCCGTGCGGCTTGCCCCGGCTGACGGTCAGGCCGCTGGTGTCGGAGTGCAGGGTGATGCCGGTCAGAGTGCGTCCGGTGACCAGGGCCACGAGTCCGTGGCCGCCCTCGTGCGCGATGGTGATGGCGTTGCGCGCTGTCCGCCACGGCCCGCGCGGCACGACGACCGCGAGCGCGGCGACCAGGGTCGCGACCACCACCCACAGGTCGGGATCGGACTGGGTGCCGGAGACCTCGTCCCAGAGTGAGGTGAGCGAGGCCGTTGCGAGGTGGTCCATGTTCGGTGAGGGCTCCTCGTCGGTGGGTACGGGCGGGTCGTGGCGCGCGGCGCCTCGTCGAGGGGTGGTGGTCGGGAGGCGGGCTGGCCTGGCAGTGTGGCACGTATGTGCGGACGGTATGCGGCGAGTCGTCGACCCGAGGATCTCGCGGGAATCTTTGAAATCGAGAAGTGGGAGCCGGAGGAGACTCTGGAACCCGACTACAACGTGGCCCCCACCAAGGAGGTCTACGCCGTCCTGGACCGTCCACTGAAAGACGTCGAGGACCCGAAGCCGGTTCGCCAGCTGCGCAAGCTGAAGTGGGGGCTGGTCCCCTCCTGGTCCAAGACGCCCGAGGGCGGCGCCCGGATGATCAACGCCCGCGCGGAGACCGTCCACGAGAAGCCGTCCTTCCGCCGTGCCTTCGCCACCCGGCGCTGCATCCTGCCCGCCGACGGCTACTACGAGTGGGTCACCGGGAGGCAGGAACGCGACCTGGAGGTCGAGGGGCGCAGGAAGCGGCCCCGAAAGCAGCCGTACTTCGTGACTCCCGCCGACGGGACGGTGTTCGCCATGGCAGGGCTGTACGAGTTCTGGCGGGACCGGACGCTGCCGGACGACCACCCGCGGACCTGGTGGGTGACATGCTCGGTGATCACCACGGAGGCGGAGGCGGCACCGCTGGCCGTCGCCCCCGCCGAGGGCCCGCACGCGCTGGCCGACATCCACCCCCGGATGCCGCTGATGTTGACGCCGGACCGCTGGGACGACTGGCTCGACCCCGCGCGCACCGACCCCGACGAGCTGACCTCCCTGCTCACGCCGCCGCCCACCGGGCTGATGCGGGCGTTCCCCGTCTCCACGGCCGTGAGCAGCGTCCGCAACAACGGACCGGAGCTGCTGAAGGAGCTGGAAGGGCCGGAGGAAGGCACACTTTTCTGACCTGACGGATGCGACAACGGGCGTGATGGCGGACGTGATGGCGAACGCGACAACGGACGTGACGGTGGACCCGACGGCGGATGTGGCGACGGCGACGGATGTGACGGATGTGACGGAGGTGGCGGATGTGACGGAGGCCGTAGAGACGGACGCGGGCCCCGCCCGCATCACCTGGTACCCGGCGAAGAGGCCGCGCCTCGTCCTGGGCGTGAGCCACGGTGCCGGCGGCGGCATCGAGGCGCGCGACCTCCGGGCGCTGGCGGCCGCGCTGCCCGCCCACGGGGTGAGCGTCGCCCTCGTCGAGCAGCCCTGGCGGGTGGCCGGCAAGAAGCTGGCCCCCGCGCCGAAGACCCTGGACGCCGGCTGGCGGGGCGTCTGGCCCGCGCTGGCCGCACCGGGGCTGCCGGTGATCTCCGGCGGCCGGAGCGCCGGCGCCCGCGTCGCCTGCCGCACCGCCACCGAACTGGGCGCCCACGCGGTCCTCGCCCTGAGCTTCCCGCTGCACCCACCGGGCAAGCCCGAGAAGTCCCGCGCCGACGAGTTGCTCGGAGCCGGGGTGCCCACCCTCGTCGTCCAGGGCGGCAACGACCCCTTCGGCAGGCCGGCGGAGTTCCCCGAGGCCCCCGATGGGACGTACGGCATGGTGGAGGTGCCGTACGGCGACCACGGCTTCGCCGTCGCCAAGCGGGCGGAGATCAGCCAGTGCCAGGCCCTGGATCTGATCACCGAGGGTGTCGTCGAGTGGGTCGGCTCACTCGGGTGAACGCCCGGGAATGACCGACGGGTGACCACTGTTGTGGCGGACATACGTTGCTGAGAACCAGCACCGACGCCGTAGGAGAGGAAGTCCGCCGCATGGGTTCAGCCTTCTGCCCCAGTCGCAGCAGCCGGTCAGATCTGGACTGGACAGTGCTGCATGCGGCGAAGACCGCCCCTATTCGGGCGGCGGGCGGACCGGATCGTCGTCTATCCTCCGATTCGAGCGGGGCCGCATTCGGCTCCGTGACATCACTGGAGGAGGTGGGTCCGGTCACTGGGACCGACGCAGGGACCGAACACGGCCAGGCGGAGCAGCCCGAGGGCCGGGGAACGGGCGCGGAGTCGACCGCGGAGCGCAGCGCGCGCTTCGAGCGGGACGCGCTGGAATTCCTCGACCAGATGTACTCGGCCGCGCTGCGCATGACACGTAATCCGGCCGACGCCGAGGACCTGGTGCAGGAGACCTACGCCAAGGCGTACGCGTCCTTCCACCAGTTCCGCGAGGGCACCAACCTCAAGGCGTGGCTGTACCGCATCCTCACCAACACCTTCATCAACTCGTACCGCAAGAAGCAGCGCGAACCCCAGCGCAGCGCGGCCGAGGAGATCGAGGACTGGCAGCTCGCGCGTGCCGAGTCGCACATGTCGACGGGTCTGCGCTCCGCGGAGTCGCAGGCGCTCGACCACCTGCCCGACTCGGACGTGAAGCAGGCGCTCCAGGCGATCCCCGAGGAGTTCCGCATCGCCGTGTATCTGGCGGATGTAGAGGGCTTTGCCTACAAGGAGATCGCGGACATCATGGGGACACCCATCGGTACGGTGATGTCCCGGCTGCACCGTGGACGCCGTCAGCTGCGCGGCATGCTGGAGGACTACGCCCGCGACCGTGGCCTGGTCCCGGCCGGCGCCGGAGAGTCGAACGAAGCGAAAGGCTCGGGGTCATGAGCTGCGGAGAGCCGCACGAAACGGATTGCAGCGAAATCCTCGATCATCTCTACGAGTTCCTCGACAAGGAGATGCCGGACTCGGACTGCGTGAAGTTCGAGCACCATTTCGAGGAGTGCTCGCCCTGCCTGGAGAAGTACGGGTTGGAGCAGGCCGTGAAGAAACTGGTCAAGCGGTGTTGCGGACAGGACGACGTGCCGGGTGACCTGCGTTCCAAGGTGATGGGCCGGATCGACCTGATCCGCTCCGGGCAGTCCGTGCCCGAGCACGACGTCACGGCCGCGCCGCCGGCTCCGCAGGAGTCCTGACTTCAGCAGCAGGTCGGCCCTGGGCCGGACCGTGCGCGCGACACGTCACGTCACTCTGGTCACGTCACTCGTACGTGCTAATGCGCGGGTTGTCCGCCCGCGTCCCCCCTGCCGCCGCCCTAGGCTCCGGAGCCTGACAGGCATGGCCGGGGGAGGGGCTCGTGGACGTGGTACCGGCGCGGGCGCGTGTGTACGTCGCCGGTGCCGTCCTCGCCGCTCTGGTCTGCCTGCGCCCGCTGCCCGAACTGCACGCGCCCTGGTGGGCGGTGTTGCTGTTGGCCGGCCTGTACGCGGGCTCGGAACTCCTCGCCAGGTCCCGTTCCGTCGGGACCTGCTACCCCGTACTGCTCGCCGGGGCGTTCCTGCTGCCGCCGCCCGCCGCCGCGCTCGTGGCGCTTCCCGGGGCTCTGCTGTCCCCGGTGGCGCGGCGGCCGTTCGTGCTGCGGCGCGTCTGGCGGGCCGCGCAGTTGACGCTCGCCGTGGGGGCCACCGCGCGGGTGCACTGGGAGCTGGGCGGGCGGGACGCCGTCGTCTCGCCCGACTTCCCGTACGCGCTCGTTCCGGCCGGGGCCGCGGTACTGGCGTTCTGCCTGGTGCTGACCCTGCTGGACGGCGGCATCCTGGCGCTCGCCGACCGAGTGCCGGCGCGCCGGGCCTGGCGGGGGCTGTTCGCCCGGTCGCTCGCTCCGATCGCCGTGCACGGGCTCGCCGGGCTGATGATGGCCGTCCTGTGGCGCAGCCCGTACGGTCCCGTGGCCGCGCTGCTCGTGCTGCTGCCGATGTGCGTGGCGTGGTGGGCGTTCGCCCAGTACCACCGGGAACGGGCCGCGCACCAGGCGACCATCCGCGCGCTGGTGCAGGCCGTCGACATCAAGGACGGCTACACGCGCGGGCACAGTGAGCGCGTCGGCCAGGCGTCGATGATGATCGCCCGTGAGCTGGGCATGGACGACGAGCGCGTGGAGACGCTCCGCTTCGCCGGGATCCTGCACGACGTGGGCAAGCTCGGCGTGCCCACCCGGCTGCTGCGCAAGGACGGGCCGCTGACGCCCGAGGAGCGCCGGGTGATCGAACTGCACCCCGAGTACGGGCACGAGATGGTGCGCGGCATCCGCTTCCTGGGCGAGGCCCGGGCCGCCGTCCTGCACCACCACGAACGACTGGACGGCAGCGGCTATCCCTACGGACTGGCCGGCGACCGGATCCCGGAATCGGCCCGGGTGGTCGCCGTCGCCGACGCCTTCGACGCGATGACGTCCACGCGCTCGTACCGCCGGGCCCGTCCCGTCGCGGCGGCTCTGGAGGAGCTCCAGCGGTGCGCCGGGGCGCAGTTCGACCCACGGGTGGTCGGGGCGCTGCTCCGCGCCCTGGGACACCACGGCTGGCGCCCGGCGGTGACGGCGGAAGGAGCGCCAGTAGTCCGGCGGGCCAGGGCGGCCGCGGGCCGGGGGGAACAGGCGTGCGACAGTGTGGGCAGGGGGACGCGGTGACGAGGATCCTGGTAGGTGGCGGGACGGCCTTCCTCCCGGCCTCCGGAAAGGCCGCCGGTGGATGCCCGGGCCGGTCGCCGGCGGCCGGCCGTGCGGCAGGAGGCCGCGGCCGTGTCGGGGGGAGTCCGCCATGACATCGTGGCGGCCCCGGTCTTGGGCCCGGCCCGAGCCCCGGTCCCGGCCCTTGCGCCGGTTCCTGCACTGGTCCTTGCTCCGGTCCCAGTCCGTGCCCCGGCCCGTGCCCTGGCCCCGGCCCCGGTCCCAGTCCTCGTCCCGGCCCCGGCCCCGTTCCCGGTTTCAGTCCTGGCACCGGACCCGGCCACGGCCCCGAACCTGGTCCCGCTCTCCCCTCGTCCTGGGCCTCGTCCCTGCCTGCGCCGGGCTCCTCGCCCTCCCCTGTCTCGCGTCCGTGCTGTGGTCGGGACCGGCGGAGCGGGCCGTCGCGCTCGCCTTCGGCGCCCTCGTCGCCCTCGGTGAGCTCACCCGGCGGGCCGGGGCCGAGGTCCGGGAGGCCGCGCCGCTCGCGGCCGCCGGGGCGCCGGCGTACGCGCTGCTCGGTGACGTCGCCGGGCGGCCCACACACCACGGCGTCGCCCAGACCGTCACCGTCGTGCTCGCCGCCTCGCTGCTCGGCAGCGTGCCCTACGTCGCCCGGGGCGGCGGGCCGGTGCTGGAACACCTGGCGCGGCGCGTGCTCACCGTCGCCTTCGCCGCCGTGTGCTTCCAGCCCCTGTCCAACCGGGGCGTCTTCCGTGACTGGAGCGGCCCCGCGTACGCGCTGCTGCTGATCGCGCTGCTCGCCCTGACCACACTGTGCGACGCCGTACTCGCCGCGGCACTCGAACACGCGCGTACCGGATGGCCCTTCGGCGCGCTGCTGCGCGAGGAGCTGCGCGGCATGGTCGGGATCACGTCCGCGGTGTGCGCGACCGGCGTGGTGATGGCGCTCGCGGTGGCCGTCGCGGGACTGTGGGCGCTGCCCGTCCTCAGCGTGCCGCTGCTGCTCACCCAGCTGTCCTACCGGCGCTACGCGGCGGTCCGGGCCACCTACCGGCAGACCATCGCCTCCCTGGCCCGGGCCACCGAGATCGCCGGGTACACCCCGGCCGGGCACGCCCGCCGCGTCGCCGAACTCAGCGGCGCCGTCGGTCGGGACCTGGGGCTCTCCGGGGCCGAGCTGGCCGTGCTGGAGTACGCGGCCCTCATGCACGACATCGGCCAGCTGAGCCTGGTCGACCCGGTCCCGGACGGGGCCACCGCCGCCCTGCCCACTGCCGAGCAGCGGCGGATCGCGCTGCTCGGCGGGGCCGTCGTCCGCCAGACCGGGGTCGACGCGGCCGTCGCCGTGGTGGTGGAGCGGCAGGCCGACCCCTGCCGGGAGCAGCCGGTCGCCGCGCGGATCGTACGGGCCGTGAACGCCTACGAGGAGAAGGCGCGGGACGCCGGGCCCGGCGGCGGCCTCACGGCGCTGGAAGAGCTGCGCCTGGCCACCGCGGGCGACTACGCTCCGGACGTCGTGGAAGCACTGGCCCGGGTGCTCGCCCGCGGCAGTCTTACCGCGCCCTCGGCTGGGTAACCCATGGGTAATGAGCGCCCCTCCAGGCGTACGTGGTTGGATGCGAAGGAGAAGGTGTCCGGGGGCGCGGGAAGGCACAGCCAGCCCACAGAACGGAACTGGCAGGCGGGAATCGTGAGGATCTTCGGCAAGGGACGGCACCGGCCCTCCGCCTCCTGGCGGCAGGCCACCGACCGTGCGTTCACCCTGATCGGTGACGGTCGCTACGAGGACGCGGGCGCGCTGCTGACGCGCGCCGCCGACCTGGAACCCTGGCTGTCGGAGTCGTGGTTCAACCTCGCCCTGCTGCACAAGTTCCGGCACGACTGGGAACAGGCCAGGGCGGCGGGGCTGAGGGCCGTCGCGCTGCTCGACCGCGACATCGGCGCACCCGACTGGTGGAACGTCGGCATCGCGGCGACCGCCCTGCAGGACTGGCCGCTGGCCCGCCGGGCCTGGCAGGCCTACGGACTGCGTACCCCGGGGGACCCGACGGACGCCGGTGAGCCGCTCGGCATGGACCTCGGCAGCGCGGCCGTACGGCTGTCCCCGGAGGGGGAGGCCGAGGTCGTGTGGGGGCGGCGGCTGGACCCCGCCCGCATCGAGGTGCTGTCCATCCCGCTGCCGTCCTCCGGCCGGCGCTGGGGCGAGGTCGTCCTGCACGACGGAGTGCCGCACGGGGAACGCACCACCACCGCCGGGCACGCCTACCCCGTCTTCGACGAGATCGAGCTCTGGGCGCCGTCGCCCGTGCCCACCTGGGTGGTCCTCCTGGAGGCCGCCACCGAGTCCGACCGGGACGCCCTGGAGCAGCTCGCCGCCGACGCCGGGTTCGCCGCCGAGGACTGGTCCTCGTCGGTCCGGCTGCTGTGCCGGATGTGCTCGGAGTCACGGATGCCGTCCGACGAGGGCGAGGGCGAGCACCTCGACCCGCACGACCACAGCGAACCGGGGCACCCGGGGCCGCTTGGCCACCGCACCGACGGGCAGCTGTGGGTGCCGGAGCGGGAGTGCGGGGTGGCCGCGCCGGCCGCGCTGGTGAAGGGGCTGCTGGACGGATGGGTCGCCGACAGCCCCGACTCCCGGGACTGGCGGGACCTGGAAGAGGTCTGCTGAGCGGCCCCGTAGTCTTTACCGGGACCTCCGCGGCAGCGGTCGCCAGGTATCACCCTCAGTCGCGTCGCATCACCCTTAGTTGTTCGAGGAAGGCATACGTCGGTCATGGCCCAGCAGGACACCGATCAGCAGCACGCGGGCGTGCTCCCCGTGGACGACGAGGGGTTCGTCGTCGACACCGAGGACTGCGAGGAACGCGAGGCGTCCTGGCGTGAACGCGGCACCTCGCGTCCGATCACGGTGGTCGGCAACCCGGTGCTGCACAAGGAGTGCGAGGACGTCACCGACTTCGGCGAGGAGTTCCAGCAGCTGGTCGCGGACATGTTCGCGAGCCAGCGCACCGCCGAGGGCGTGGGCCTGGCCGCCAACCAGATCGGCGTCGGCAAGAAGGTCTTCGTCTACGACTGCCCCGACGACGAGGGCGCCCGCCACGTCGGCGTGGTCTGCAACCCGGTCCTCGTCGAACTGCCCGCCGACCGGCGCAGCCTGGACGACAGCAACGAGGGCTGCCTGTCCGTGCCGACCGCCTACGCGCCGCTCGCCCGCCCCGACTACGCCGAGGTGACCGGTCAGGACGAGAAGGGCAACCCGGTCAGGGTGCGCGGCACCGGCTACTTCGCACGGTGTTTGCAGCACGAGACGGACCACCTGTACGGGTACCTCTACATCGACCGGCTCTCCAAGCGTGAACGCAAGGAGGCGCTGCGGCAGATGGCCGAGAACGAGCCGCGCTACCCCGTGGTCGCGAACGACTGACACCGCGGCATCCGCCACACAGCCACCGCGCGCACGGCGCCCGTTCGGGTCTCACCCCGAGCGGGCGCCGTTCGTCTGTCCGTCGCCTGTTCGAGCCCCGCCGCTCGCGAGAAGAACGCGAACCTGCCACACACCAGGAGAATTCCGGCACCGGGGGGTGGCGAATGAAGCAAATCCGTTCCCAGAACGGTCAGTTGTGGTGCTGAATAGGAAGTACGGGGATACGCAACGGCGCACGCCCCGTCCGGCGAGAGGGGTGCGCCACCGGCGGCTGAGAGGGGTTTGTTCGTGCAT